>JANXZN010000378.1 GCA_025355545.1 Rhizobacter sp. | reverse complement strand
TCCCAACGTCAATTTCTTCGCTACAGTTTGGTTTCGGCATTGCCCGCTCGTTCATCAAGATTCGACACCTCGATAAACGGGCATCCAAAGGGCAATGCCGTCCTCGTTTCTACGGGGGAGCGTGAAATATCCGGGCTAGATGTCCGCCGCCTGCCGCAGCGTCTGCACCACCGGCCGGCGCAACACCTCGCGCAGGCCCCACCAGCCCGCCGCCAGCGCCAGCAGCGCGCCGGCCGCGCCGCCGGCCAGCGGCACCCAGGGCGACGCGCTCCAGCTGAACTCGAAGACATAGCGCGCCAGCGCCCAGCCGACCGCCATCGCCGCGGTCGACGCGAGCACGCCGGCGAGCAGCCCGACGCCGAGCAGTTCGGCGCGCTGCACCTGCGCCAGCAGCTTGCCGCTCGCGCCGAGCGCGCGCATCACCGCGAACTCGCGCGCGCGCCTCGCGCGTCGCGGTGACCGCGGCGAACAGCACCACCAGCCCGGTCGCGAGCGTGAAGCCGAACAGGAACTCGACCGCGCGCACTACCTGGTCGAGCACACGCTGGACCTGCGCGATCGAGGCCGACACGTCGATGTTGGTGATGTTCGGAAAGTCGCGCGCCAGCGCGTTGTCGAACGCGGCCCCGCCGCCCGGCCCGTCGGGCGCGCGGTAGGCGGCGATGAAGCTCAACGGCACGTCGGCCAGGGTCGCGGTCGGGAACATCACGAAGAAGTTGACCCGCATCGAGCTCCAGTCGACCTTGCGCAGGCTGGTGATGCGGCCCTGCGCCGTGACGCCGCCGACATCGAAGCGCAGCTCGTCGCCGAGCTTCAGCGCCAGCGTCTGTGCCAGGCCTTCCTCGACGCTGACGGCATTCGGCTCGTTGCGCGTCCAGCGGCCGGCGGCGAGCCGGTTGTGCGGCGGCAGGTCGGCGTCGTTGCTGAGGTTGAACTCGCGGTCGAGCAGGCGCTGCGCGCGGTCGTCCTTGTAGTCGTCAAGCTTGACCGGCTTGCCGTTGATCGCGACCAGCCGGCCGCGGATCATCGGGAACCAGTCGTAGCGCTTCACGCCCGCAGCTTCGAGGCGCTCGCGGAACGCGTCGCTCTGGTCCGGCTGCAGGTTGATCACGAAGCGGTTCGGCGCGTCCTTCGGCGTGGCCTGGCGCCAGCTCTCGATCAGGTCGGTGCGCAGCAGCACCAGCAGCACCAGCGCCAGCAGGCCGACGCTGAGCGCCGACACCTGCAGCACCGCGAACGCCGGTCGCGCCGCGATCTGGCGCGTCGCGAGCACCAGCCAGCGCGGTGCGCGCGCCTCGGGCACGGCACGCTTGAGCAGCAGCACCGCGAGCCACGACAGCAGCGCGAACACCGCAATCGCCGCGGCGAATCCGCCGACCGCGATCAGCCCGAGCTTCAGGTCGCTGGACACGGCCAGCAACAGCAGCGCGAAGCCGATCATGCCGGCCGCGAGCACCGCGATCGAGGCCGGCTTGAGCGCGCCGACATCGCGCCGGATCATGCGCAGCGGCGGCACCTGCGCGAGCTGCAGCACCGGCGGCAGGCCGAAACCCATCAGCAGCGTGAGGCCGACGCCGACGCCGAACAGTGCCGGCCACAGGCTGGGCGCGGGCAGGCTGGCTTCGACCAGCCCGGCAAGCAGCAGCACGAACACATAGTGCACCGCGAAGCCGAGCAGCACGCCCGCGAGGCTCGCGATCAGCCCGACCGCGCCGAACTCGGCGATGTACTGCAGCGCGATGCCGCGTTGCGGCAGGCCGAGCACGCGCAACATCGCGCAGTCGTCGAGGTGCCGGCTCGCGAAATCGCGCGACGCGATGCCGACCGCGACCGCCGCCAGCAGGGCCGACAGCAACGCCACCAGGTTCAGAAACTTCGACGCGCGGTCCAGCGTCTGGTGCATCTCGGGGCGGCCGGTGGCGAGCGACTCGATGCGCAGCCCGCGCAGGTTCGCGCCCTTGACCTGCGCCTCGGCCCAGTCGACGAACTGCTGCACCGGCTGATCGCTGCCGCCAAGCGCCGCGACCGCGAGCCGGTAGCTGACGCGGCTGGCCGGCTGGACCAGGCCGGTCGCGGGCAGGTCGGCCTCGTTCAGGATCACGCGCGGCGCGAACGACGCGAAGCCGGTGCCGCGGTCCGGCTCGTTGACGATGGTCTGCGCGATGCGCAGGCCGGCGTCGCCGAGCAGCAAGGTGTCGCCGAGCTTCAGGTTCAGCACGCCGAGCAGCGCCGGGTCGACCCAGACGCTGCCGCGCTCGGGTGCGCCGCTGCGCCGGGTTTCCTTGTTGCCCGGTGCACCGGCGAGCGTCAGCTGGCCGCGCAGCGGGTAGGCGGCGCTGACCGCCTTGACGCTGACCAGCCGCGAGGCCCCGCCCTGCGCCTCGCCGGCGCGGCCCATGCTCGGGAAGCCCGCGGTCGTCGCGGTCGCCAGGCCGAGCTCGCGCGCCTTCGCGGCGAACCCGGCGGGCGCCGGTCGGTCGGACGAGACGATCGCATCGCCGCCGAGCAACTGGCGCGCGTCGCGTGCCAGCCCGCCCTCGATGCGATCGGCGAAGAAGCCGACCGCGCTCAGCGCCGCGACCGCGAGCATCACCGCGACCACCAGCAGGCGCAACTCGCCGGCCCGGAAGTCGCGCAGCATCTGGCGCCAGGCCAGCGCGGCCCACAAGGCGGAGCGCGGTGTCGTTGACGGGAGTTCGATCATCGGGCGGAACTTACACGAGTCCGCGCCGCTCCCACCCGGCCAAGGCCTTTGCATTGAATGCTGCGTGCAAGCGCCTCGAACGGGCGCCGCACGCCGCGGTGCTGTAATCACCGCATGAAGAACAACGCCCTGCCCCCGATCTTCGTCTCCCATGGCTCGCCGATGATCGCGCTCGAGCCCGGCGCGGCCGGCGCGTTCATGCGCACGCTCGGCCCGGCAATCGACGCCGAATTCGGCCGGCCGAAAGCGATCCTGGCGATCTCGGCCCACACCGCCGCGCGGGCGCCGGTGCTGCTGGCGGCGGCGCGCCACGAAGCGGTCTACGACTTCGGCAACTTCGATCCGCGCCTGAACCAGCTGCGCTACGACGCGGCCGGTGCGCCGGAGCTCGCCAAGCGCGTCGCCGGCCTCCTCGAGGCCGCCCAACTTGCGGTGCACACACTGCCCGAAGGCGGCCTGGATCACGGCATCTGGACCGCGCTGCGCTACGTCTACCCGAGCGCCGACGTGCCGATCCTGCCGCTCGGGTTCGTGCCGAGTCAGAGCCCGGCGCAGCAGTTCGCGCTCGGCGCGGCGCTTGCGCCCTTGGCCCTCGAGGGCGTGCTGGTGTTCGGCACCGGCAGCATCACGCACAACCTGCGGCGCGTGTTCGCCGGCGGGCTGCGCCCGACGACCGCACCGCCGGAGATCCCGGAAAGCGCGGCATTCCGCGAATGGATGCGCGCGCGCAGCGCGGCGCTCGAGTGGGAGGCGCTGTTCGACTACCGCCGGCGCGCGCCACACGCCGTCGACATGCACCCGACCGACGAGCACCTGCTGCCCTGGTACGTGGCGGCCGGTGCGGGCGGGCGCGCCGATGCGCCGGTGCGGCTGCACGCGAGCGTCGAGCTCGGCAGCCTGGGCATGGACGCCTACGCATTCGGCCCGAACGCGCAGCGGCTTGCGCGCCACTTCGAGGCAGCGCCTGCCGGCGTCGCGGCTTGAACCGATCGCGCTGATGGAAGAGGCCGTTGTTCCGATCGTCGCCGCGCCGCTGCTGCTGACCGCGCGGCTTCGGCTGGTCGCGGCCGACGAGCAACTGGGCGGCGCGCTCGCCGACTTTCACGAGCGCAACCGCGCCCACCTCGCGCCCTGGGACCCGCCGACCGAGCCCGGCTTCTTCACCGAGGCGGTGCAGGCGCGCCGCCTGCGCGACGCGGCCGCGGCATTCGCGGCCGGCACGGGCTTTCGCTACCTGGTGCAGCCGATCGGCGACCCGTCGCGCGTGATCGGCAGCATCAACTTCTCGACCGTCGTGCGCAGCGCGTTCCAGAGCTGCAACCTCGGCTACGCCCTCGACCAGCGATACGAAGGCCAGGCCCTGATGACCGAGGCGCTGCGCTGCGCGATCGCGGAGGTGTTCTCGCCGCGCATCAACCTGCACCGCATCCAGGCCGCCTACCGGCCCGAGAACTGGCGCAGCGCCGAGGTGCTGAAGCGCCTGAACTTCCACGACGAGGGCGTCTGCCCCGACTACCTGTTCATCGACGGCCTGTGGCGCGTGCACCGGCTGGTGGCGCTGCTGAACAAGGGCTTCGTCGAGCCCGCGGCCTGGCGGCCGCAGGCCTGAGCGGCCGCGCACCGTCAGGGTTTCGGCACCGACCCGACGACGCCGCGCACGAACCAGTTCATCGTCGCGATCGCGCCGTCGTCCAGCGTGCCCTGTGCCAGGCGCGTGCGCCCTTCGTTGTCGACCAGCGGCGCGTCGAAGGGCCGCACGCTGCCGGCGACGATCGCCTCGCGGCGCGTGTCGACCAGCGCGCGCACCGGCGCCGGCAAGCTCGGGTCGATCGCGCCGAGCTGCACCAGCCCGTCCTTCATGCCGCCCCACACCGGGCGCGGCTTCCACGTCCGGTTCAACACCGCGCGCGCGACCTGCGTGTAGTAGCCGCCCCAGTGCAGCGTGACGGCGGCGAGCTGGGCATCGGGCGCGAACGCGCGCATGTCGCTCTGGTAGGCGATCGCGCGCACGCCCTTGCTCCTGAAGCTGGCCTGCGCCGTCTGCGGCACCGCGGGCGAGCCGCTGTGGTTGGTCAGCACGTCGGCGCCCTGGTCGATCAGCGCCTGCGCGGCCTCGCGTTCGCGCGCCGGGTCGAACCAGGTGTTCAGCCACAGCACCCGCACCTGCGCGTTCGGATTAGCCTCGCGCATGCCGATCGCGAACGCGTTGATGCCCTGCACCACCTCGGGCACCGGGAAGCCCGCGACATAACCGGCGATGCCGCTCTTGCTGGTCTTGCCGGCGAGCAGCCCGGCCAGGTAGCGGGCCTCGTAGTAGCGCGCGTTGTAGGTGTTCACGTTCGGCGCGGTCTTGTAGCCGCCGGCGTGCTCGAACGCAACAAAGGGAAAGTCGGCCGCGACGCGCAGGGTTGGCTCGAGGTAGCCGAAGCTGGTCGCGAAGATCAGCCGGTTGCCCTGCACAGCCAGGTCGCGGATCACGCGCTCCGAATCGGCGCCCTCGGCGACCGACTCGACCACCGTGCTGACGACGCGGTCGCCGAGCGCCTTCTGCATCGCCAGGCGGCCCTGCTCGTGCTGGAAGGTCCAGCCCGCTTCGCCGATCGGGCTGACGTAGACGAACGCGACCTTCAGCGGCGGCTTGGGCGGCGCCGACGGCGCTTGGGCGTGAAGCGCGGGGGTCGCGAAGGCGAGGATCGCGGCCAGCGTGGACACGCTGGCGCGGGCGAGGTTTTTGAACATGGTGTTCCCCTACATGACCCCGGGAAAATTGGAACCACCTGCGGGGGCACGCAGGCGGACCGTTGACGATTGTCGCTGGGGCGCGGGAAGAGCGCACTTTCGAAGCCTGTGGTCACCGCGAGCTGGCGGCGGCTCATCGACGCAAGGGCCGGCATCATCGGGTGCGTCCTCACCGGGCAGCAGCTGAAGATCGGGGCAGTTGAGCAACCCTCCTTCGGCGGCGTGCAAAACGATCGCAGCCCCACGCCGCATCGAAGCGGATACGAGGGTATTGCGCAAAGCCCGCGATAGGCAGCTCGTCCTGCAGCCGCAGGCAACCTGGCCGGCGCCGCGATCCGATGCACGCTGATCGGCCATTCCCTTTGACGCTGGCGGTTTCGCTCTCGAGCGGGCCCGGAGCGGGAAGATGCAACATGGCAACGCAAAGGCCGCCACGATCGTCACAACCTGACCGGAAGAGGAGATGATTCCATGGCACACGCGAACTGGCGCCTCGAAGGGGAATGGCTCAAGAACTGCAACTGCGCCTACGGTTGCCCCTGCGACTTCAACGCCAAGCCGACGCAGGGCTATTGCAAGGGCTTCCCGGGCATGCGCATCACGAATGGTTTTTTCGAAGGCACGCGCCTTGATGGCCTGAGCTTCTTCGCCGTTGTTTCCTTCCCGGGCGCACTGCACGAAGGCAACGGTCAGTTGCAACCGATCATCGACGAGCGCGCCAGGCCGGAGCAACGCGAGGCGTTGTTCAAGATCATGTCGGGGCAGAACTCGGCGGAAGGAACCCTCTTTCACATCTGCAGCCTGATCGTGACGAAGATGCACGAGCCGATCTTCGCCCCCATCACGCTCCAATTCGACATGGCGGCCCAAACCGCGCGCCTTGTCATCCCGGGAGTGCTGGAGACCGATGTCGAACCGATCAAGAATCCGGTGACCGGCGCGCCGCGCCACATTCAGACCCTGATGCCCGATGGCTTCGAGCACCGCGTGGGCGAGGTGGCATCCGCCGATATCCGCAGCCGCGGCGCCATCCCGTTCGAGACCCAGGCCTCGCACCGCACGCTCGCTCACGTCGCGCAGACACCGCCGGGTGTGGCCGCCTAGCCCGCATATTTCACGCATCGACCACTGTATGGCCTGATGGGCCATCTTGACGCTGTTTTCCGGGGTCAACGAGTGTCTTGACTGTCATTGCGTGACGCTCGGGGTGTATTGAGCGTGATCGGTCGATGAGAAC
>JANXZN010000356.1 GCA_025355545.1 Rhizobacter sp. | reverse complement strand
GGTTTGGCGAATTGTCTGAGCGGAACTCGACATGAGCGATACTGAACAGGTTCTGACCGAGGCGGCCGCCTGGCGTCGCGGTGGCTTAGAGGTCGCACTGGCGACAGTCGTGTCGACCTGGGGCTCGTCGCCTCGCCCCGTCGGCTCAAAGCTTGCCGTCAACGACACCGGGCAAATGACCGGATCGGTATCGGGCGGTTGCGTCGAAGGGGCAGTCGTGCACACGGCGCTCGAAATCATGCGCAGCGGCCAGTCCAGGGTGTTGGAATTTGGGATCAGCGACGAGCAGGCCTGGGAAGTCGGACTGGCCTGCGGTGGGCGCATACGCATTTACGTCGAGAAACTCTCTTGAAGCTTACGTTCCTGGAACAGTTGCTCGACGCATGCCACACCCGTTCGGGACGCGCGCTGGTCACGGACTTGGGCAGCGGAGCGCAACGGTTGATCACCCTGCGGCATAGTAGCGGTGACTTGTCGCTGGACGACGAGGAGCTTGCCCGCGTGCGCCAGGCGATTGACGAGGATCGCTGTCAGATCGTCGAATCGTCGACGAGGGAGCTGTTCGTAGAAGTCTGGAGCGCTGCGCTGCGCCTGATCGTGGTCGGCGGCGTGCACACGGCGCAGTCGTTGGTGCCGCTCGCCAATCTCCTCGGCTACGACGTGACCCTGGTCGATCCAAGAGCGGCCTTTGCTTCCGCGGCCCGCTTTCCCGACACGTCCTTGATCATTGAATGGCCGGATGCCGCGGTAGCGAGGCTCGAACCGGACCGGCGCACCGCCGTCGTCACGCTGACGCATAATCCCCGTATAGACGATCTGGCGCTCATCGCCGCGCTTCGAGCCGAGACGTTTTACATAGGAGCCCTGGGTTCGCGCCGCACCCATGCGCAGCGTCGCGAGCGACTGGGTCGGGAGGGATTCGACGCGACGGCGTTGAATCGCGTCCGCGGTCCGATCGGGCTCGCGATCGGAGCCTTGACCCCCGGTGAAATCGCGGTGTCGATCATGGCCGAGATCACTGCAGTCCTGCGCCGATCGCCGCTGGCGGTTCGCGCATGAGCGTCGCGAGTGCGCTAGAGGTTTCGGAAGCTTTCGAACCAGTCTCTCGGCCCCATTTACTGCGACAATGCGCAAGTGTTGGCTACTTCGCGGGGTGTGTGCCAGCATCGTTTGAGTTTGCCGCGTTCATAACAGGGAGGCATGGAAGTCATGAAGGATGCAAGATGCAATCTCGCGATACCGGTGCAGGAGCGACGTAGGCCTGGTCGGCCGGGACCGCAATCTATCGATAAGGACCAGATGCGGGATCGCATCCTCGATAGCTCCGAGCAGTTGTTCTCTGAATTTGGCTATTCCAGCACCTCATTTCGCGACATCGCGCGTCTAGCGCGCGTGAATCCGGCGCTCATCGGCTATTACTTCGGCACAAAGCGAGCGCTGTTCAACGAGGCGTTCAAGCGCCGCGGCCGGGAACTCACTGATCGATGGATGCAGCGCTTAGACGAACTTGAGGCGAATTCGCGCCGGCCTCCGAGCGCGGAGCAGCTGCTCAAAGCGTTTGTCGAACCTCAATTCGAATTGAAGGCGAGCAGCTCAGGCGGCATGGCGTTCGTGCGTCTGCAGACGCGGGTGCATAGCGAAGTAGACGAGGAGAGCTTTGCGCTGCGGCGCGAGGTCTATGACGAGGGCGCAAAGCGCTTCATTGCGCTGCTCGAGCTCGGTCTGCCGACAGTGCACCCAGCAGATGTTAATTCGCGCTTTATCTTCTGCATCGGCGCGGTTCTGTACATGATTGCCGACACGGATCGCCTCATCGATGTCTCCAGCGGCCGCTTCGATTCAAAGAACGTCGCCGATATAATCGAGCAGCTGGTCGCCTTTTGCGTGGGAGGCATGCTTGCCCGTCCGACTTGCACCGCAAAGAAGACCAGGCAGAAAGGGTTGAAGCAGCGCGAGCCGCGACCGCGCGATTCATCGGCGCGGTTGGCGGCCGGTCGGCGCTGAGGCGTCAATGACGGTAATGATTAATCGCCCGCTTTGCAACTGACAAGGGCATCAAAAACCATGAGCGATATACCCGGGTTGAATCAGCTTGCTGAAAGCGAGATTTACGACACCCGCGTCATCGAGAAGCGCGCCGGTGGTCAGAATGTGGCTCAGGATGACTACGCGCTGCGCCGTGTTCCCGCGACCTGGCGCTGGAGTGCGTGGGACTGCGTCTGGGCGCTAAGTGGAATATCGACCGCAATGGCATTTCCATTGACGGCGGGTCTGCTGGTTGTTTTTTATGGTGGTGCGGCGGTGCTGGTCGCGATGCTGCTGACCTGCCTCTACGCCGCCGCCGGCGTGTTCTTCAATGCTCGCAAGGCC
>JANXZN010000267.1 GCA_025355545.1 Rhizobacter sp. | reverse complement strand
GCAACAGCACTACGAAGAGCAGCAGCACCAGCGCAGCGTCGCCGCACTGAAACGCCGCGCCGCCGCGCTCGGCTTCGAGATCAAACTGTCCTCAGTGCCGGCATGAAGACCCAGCCCCCGTTACTGTTTCTTGAGAGGATCCCGAATGATGACCCAGGGCCCTTGGGGCCGTATCACGACTTCTTGTCGTGGCGCGAAGATCGGGCGACGTGTCCTTTGCCCGAGGCATCAAGGAGGACGGACTCCCATCGGGTTGGGGGCCAACGAACATGTGCGATTGAGAGATCCTAGCTCTTGCCGTGTGCGTCTACGCTGCCGACAAAATAATGTCGCCATGGCCAGCCGAATCACGAGCCCAGCCGGGCCGCTACGTCCACGTCGTCCCGCTCGGCCTGCTTGGACTCGAAGAGCGGCCGGGGCACAAGCCCTACAAGCGATGTGAGCAGGCTGTCCGGAAATTGCTCCATGCGCACATTGTTGATGTTTACGGCCGCGTTGTAGAACTCGCGTCGGTGCGCGATCTGCTCTTCCAAGGCGGTGATTCGCCGCTGCAGGTCGATGAAGACTTCGCTGGCTCGAAGCTGCGGGTAGCCCTCGGCCACGGCGAGCAGCCGTGACACCCCCTGCGAAAGCGCTTCCTCGGCCGGCAGCCGCAGCGCACTGCCCTCGCTCACTTGGGCACGCGTGCGCAAGTCGGTGACTTTCTCGAGCAGCTCCCGCTCGTGTGACATGTAGCCCTTGACCGCATCGATCAGCTTGGGCAGTTCGTCGTGCCGCTGTTTGAGAAGCACGTCAATGTTCGACCAGGACTGGTCGACCTGGTGCTTGACCTGGACCAGACCGTTGTAGAGCGACACGCCCTGCACGGCGATACCGACGCCAAGTATCAGGACTGCGAGCACGAAGACAGCGACCCACGCCATGGTCATTTCCCCCAAAGAAGTTCAACGAGCTGGTACAGCGTGAAGCACAGGACCACGGTGCCGAAGCCAAACGTCCACAGGGAACGCTTGCGCAAGGCGGCCAGCGCGGCGCTTTCCGGCTGATTCGAGACCACGAAAGGTCGACCGTCGCGCCCCTGCCAGACCAACAGGGACGTGGGCGCCATGGCCGGGGGCACGGCCAGCTCCGGTCGCCATGGGCGCTCTCCGCCAGTGCCGATCTTGCTGACCATGTCGAGGTAACCGATCAGCACCGCGACGACGATGCGCGCCGGCCCGGGCACCGCGCTCACCAGCGCCCGTCGCCATTGTCCGGTACGCCACATGAGCAGGCCGCGTTCAATTGCGCTGGCCTCGGAAGGCTCGCGCACGTTGCGGCGCTCGTCGAGAGTGCCCAGCACGTAGAGCGTCTGGTTCGCTGCGACGCAGGTCTCGGTGACGCGGATGTGGCGGTTGCTTCCCCAGGAGAACCCGATTTCATCGAGCAAGGCCGTTCCGGGCTCAGGTAACGGGTCCTTGCGCGAATCCCAAACGCGACTGTCCAGCAGCATGATCGCACCCGCGAGCCACACTGGCACCTTTCCGCTGTCGTCTTCCAGTTCGACGACGCCGATGGTCCCACCGTGGCGCGCCGCGACTTGGCGCCATTCGCCATCGCCCGAGCCTTCGTCGTACCAGACATGAACGGCGATGTCCCACCACACACAGGACCGGCCAGTGATTCCCGCGAGCACGGGGGCGTCGGTGACTGCGCGCCCTTCGAGTTCGACCAGGCCCAGGGCCGCACTGCTGGCCCGGGCGGTCGGCGTGTTGGCCACGGCGATTCCGTCGCGCAGGCCCAGGAGCGCCTTTCGGCACATCCAGATGCCCAGTGCGAACCCTGCCGGCACGGTGATGACAGGATGCAGCAGCAAGGCGAACAAGACGATCAGAACGGCCAGCAAGCCCATGACCGCGACAACGATGCCCGCCACCTTCAGTGTGCTCCAGGTGCCCGACGTGATGCCGAGTTGCTGCCGAGCCTCTTTCAGCTGCAGTCGCGCGCCGATCCACCGAGAGCCGAGGCGTTGCTGCACAGCAGCGACGATGGCCTCGCGGTCGGCTCCCTGCGGCAGCACCCGCATGAATGGCTTTCCGCCGCCCTCGGTGCGGGACAGGATCAGCCATTCGAGTTGCGCCGGAACCCAATTCGGCAGATCCGGGCCGCCACGGCCACCCATGCCAGCCATGGCCGCCGTGCCTCCGCCCTGAACAGAATCCCAGCGCACGTCTTCGCTGCCGCCGAACGCGTCGTCGGACTGAAAACGCAGGGCGCCGTCGGTGACCTCGTATCTCGAGTGCGTGATACCGAGCTGGGTTGGAAACTCGAAGTTCCAGCCCCGCTTGTCCGCCGTCGGTGTCATGCCTGCATCCTCCGCCGAAGCGCCTGCAGTGAAGGCGCTCGGCGCCGGCACAGGTTGTTGTGGGTCTTGTCCGCCAGCGTCGTCAACGAATCAGAATGTTTTGTAGTACGCCGGAAGCACCGCGTCCGCGGCCTTCAGCGCCTTGGCGCGCGCCGGGTCGGCGGGTTTCAGCTTGTCCGTCTTGGTCAGCTCGTCCAAGGCCTTCTTGCCCGCCGCATTGGTCTTCGCCCAGTTCCTGAACGCCTCGGCGTCCGCCTTGCTCTTCTTGACCATCTCGTCGTAGGTCTTGTAGACGGTGGGCTTCTCCGGCTTCTTCGGATTCTTCTTGCTCCAGTCCTTGAAGTCGGCCTCCGTCACCAGAGGGTGGTCGCTGTCGGACCAATTCATGAGCCCCTCCAGGAACGTCCGGTACTCTTCGACGTCCGACGGGACCGCCTTCTTGCCCAGGATGAATCGCGTCCCCGTGGGTGTCCCAGCGGTGAGAACCAGCTCCGACTTCTTCAGGCTGAGATCGAATGAAACGGCTCTCGATTTCTCGCGCTTCTTCGTCGAGATCACGGTGGCCCAATCGGGCGTCTTGATACTCAGGCCATCGATGGAGCTTGTGTCGCTCTTCACCTTGTCGTACTTCTTCCTCAGCTTGCGCTCAAACACTTCCGGGTCGTCGTCCGCATTCGCATTCATGTCGGAAACCAGCCAGTCGTCGGGACTGATCTCGTTCTCGTAGGCACTCATGAGGTAACCCCCTAGAAGTTGGTGCGTTGAACTACTCAGACTCGCAGGGCGACTCAATGGTGCGACGCGCCTGTTTTCAGGATAGTTGCCAAACCACGCGTGACGAGTCTCCCAATCCGTGGCGCCAGCCGCGACGGCTGCGTGTGCCGCATCTCACAATGATCGCAGGCTCGGCATGGCCCCTGCGTTCCCCGTTACAGATGGTACATTGACACAGCTTCGCGAGCCCCGCCAATGCCTGACGCCCTTGACAACGACCTCCCGCCCCCGGCAGACCGCTGGCTGTTGCCGCTGGACGATGCGCAGCCCTGTGGAGCCGATCTCGAATACGACCCCGAATTCCTCGAACTGACACATGCGGGCGCCGGCAAACCCGAATCGCAGTTCAGGTCCGGCGAGCCGCCCGATTGGGGGCGCGTGCGCGAATTGTCCGAATCCCTGCTGATGCGCACTCGAGATCTGCGTGTGGCCCTGTGGTGGGGGCGCGCGAAGCTCAACCTCGAGGGCTTCTCCACCTTGCCCGTCACGCTCGCGCTGCTTCACGGGCTGCTCGAGCGCTTTTGGGATCATTTGCACCCGCTGCCCGATGCTGACGAGCCCGAAGCGCTCGCGCGCTTGTCGGTGATCGGCGGGCTGGACAAACTCAACAGCCTGCTGGGCGACATTCGCGCCTCGAAGCTTTCCAGCGACGGGGCGCTCGACGGCATGCGTGTTCGCGACGTCGAAGTGGCGCTCGGCAAGCTGAGTCCCCGGCCCGACGAATCGCCGCGGACGCAGGCGTATGTCGTTGGCATGCTGACCGAGGACCCGGATGCCGCCTTTGTGCTGGGTGCGCAGGCCGATGCGGCGCTGGATTCGCTCACGCAGATCCAGACGCTGATGGGTCAGCGTTTCCGGCCGGACTTGAGCGTCGATCTGGCAACCGTGCGGGCCATGCTTGCAGGCATCAAGTCGGTTGTGCCTGCGGTCGCCTCCGATGTTGTCGAATCCGAGCAGACCGGGAGCGGCGCCGATAGCAACGAACTGCAGGTCGCCTCGGCACCCAAGCGATCGGTGGGGGGCGTGCACAGTGTCGAAACCCGTCAGGACGCGATCCGTGCTATCGAGCTGGTCTGTACCTACCTCGAGCGCAGCGAGCCCACCAACCCGGCCCAGCTGTTCTTGCGCAGGGCCGCGCGGGTGATCGACAAGAACTTCCTCGAGCTGGTGCACGAGCTGGCGCCCGACTCGATCAAGGATGTGGCCCGCATCATGGGGGTCGACCCCGCTTCAATAAGTGATCAGAATTGAACCCACTATGAATATCGGCGTGTCCAAGGCATCATCGCTGCGCACTGTGCCGTAGCGCAGGTCGCCAATCGGGGCGGCCGTAGTTGGCCCAGGAACGGAGAACCGCATGGGAAGCAGCCAGAAGTTCATCGCCCGCAACCGGGCGCCCCGGGTGCAGATCGAATACGACGTCGAACTCTACGGCGCCGAGAAGAAGGTGCAGCTTCCCTTCGTGATGGGCGTGATGGCCGATCTGGCCGGAAAGCCCGAGGAGCCGTTGCCTGCGGTGGGGGATCGAAAGTTTCTCGAGTTCGATGTCGACAACTTCGACACACGCATGAAGGCCATGAAGCCGCGCGTCGCCTTCATGGTGCCGAACACGCTCACGGGCGAGGGCAACCTCGCGGTCGATCTGACCTTCGAGAACATGGACGACTTCTCGCCTGCAGCGGTGGCCGCCAAGGTCGACGGCCTCAAGCAGTTGCTCGAAGCGCGCGGGCAACTGGCGAACCTGGTCACGTACATGGATGGCAAGGCCGGCGCTGAAGAGCTGATCTCCAAGGTGCTGAAGGACTCCGCGCTGCTGCAAAGCGTCGGCGCCGCGCCCAAACCCACCGAATAAGACCGCAAATCCCGGAGGATCCCAATGGCGGAACAACAGGCTGCAGGCTCCTCGTTTGCCGGCGTCACGCTCGAAGGCAACGACTTTGCCAATTTGCTGAAGAAGGAATTCAAGCCCAAATCCGACGAGGCGCGCTCGGCGGTCGAGGCCGCGGTTCAGACCTTGGCGGCGCAGGCGCTTGCGCACACGAAGCTGATCGGAACCGACACGGTCCAGAGTATCGAGGCGATGATCGCCGCGATCGATCGCAAGCTCAGCGAGCAGGTCAATGCAATCTTGCACACGCCCGATTTCCAGAAGCTGGAATCGGCGTGGCGCGGCTTGCACTACATGGTCAACAACACCGAGACCGACGAGTTCCTGAAGATTCGCGTGATGGCGATCTCCAAGCAGGATCTGGGCAAGACACTGAAGCGCTACAAGGGCACCGCCTGGGATCAGTCGCCGTTGTTCAAGAAATTGTACGAAGAGGAATATGGCCAGTTCGGTGGCGAGCCGTTCGGCGCGATCGTCGGCGACTACCATTTCGACCATTCCCCGCCGGACGTCGAACTCCTGGGCGAGATGGCGAAGATCGCCGCTTCGGCACATTGCCCATTCATCACCGGCGCCTCACCCACCGTCATGCAGATGGAGTCGTGGAGCGAACTGGCCAACCCGCGCGATCTGACCAAGATTTTCCTGACACCCGAATACGCCGCATGGCGCTCGCTGCGTGAAAGCGACGATTCACGCTACCTCGCGATGTGCATGCCGCGCTTCCTCGGCCGACTGCCCTATGGCGCAAAAACGAGCCCGGTGGAAGCCTTCAACTTCGAGGAGGACACGGTCGGCGCCGACCACGACAAGTACGCCTGGTGCAACGCGGCCTATGCAATGGCCACCAACATCAACCGCTCGTTCAAGCTCTATGGCTGGTGTTCGCGCATCCGTGGCGTCGAATCCGGCGGCGCCGTCGAGAACCTGCCGACGCACACCTTCCCGACCGACGATGGTGGTGTCGACATGAAGTGCCCGACCGAGATCGCGATCTCCGATCGCCGCGAAGCCGAACTTTCGAAGGCCGGTTTCCTCGCAATGATCCACCGCAAGAATTCCGACTTCGCTGCCTTCATCGGTGGGCAGTCGCTGCAAAAGCCCATCGAATACGACGACCCGGACGCCACCGCCAACGCCGCGCTGGCAGCGCGGCTGCCGTACCTGTTCGCGTGCAACCGGTTTGCGCACTATCTGAAGTGCATGGTGCGCGACAAGGTCGGCTCGTTCAAGTCGCGGGAGGCCATGGAGCGCTGGCTCAACAAGTGGATCCTCAACTATGTGGATGGCGACCCGACGAACTCGACCGAGACTACCAAGGCGCAGCGGCCACTTGCCGCGGCTCAAGTTACTGTCGAGGAGGACGAAAGCGCGCCGGGCTACTACCGATCGGTTTTCGCCCTCAAGCCCCACTATCAGCTCGAAGGGCTCACCGTTTCGCTTCGGCTCGTGTCGAAGCTGCCGTCCGAGAAGGGCTGAGGATGGCGCAGTTACGATGACCGGCCACGGTCGCAGATCCACCCACTCGCACCCGCCGCCCTTTGGCTCGGTGCAATTCTTACAGGAGTGATGTCACATGCCAGGCAATGCGTTCATCAAGTTCGACACGATCAAGACCGGCGAGTCTACCCACTCGTCGAACAACGGCGAGAAGGGCTGGATCGAGATCAGCGACTGGAGTTGGGACATCGAGGCCGACACTAGCTTTCTGAAGGGCGCCGGCGCGTCGGTCGGCAAGCCGCAGCCGGGATCGCTCTCCTTCTCGCACTATTACGACAGGGCGTCCCCGGTCATCATGCAGAAGATCGTCCAGGGCAAGCACTTCGCGAAGGTCTATATCGTGATGCTCAAGCAGACCGGCGCCGAGGATGGTCAAGGAGAGCCGTATTTCGCGATGGCGATGGACGAGGCGTTCATCACCAAGGTGTCGAGCAAAGGCGCCGAGGACGGCTCGGTCACTCAGGACATCGAGATGGTCTTCAAAGTGATCGCCGTGGGCTACAAGCCGCAGAAGTTGACAGGCGGCGGTTTGGATGGTGACGTCCCGTTCGGTTGGGACATCGGGAAGATGCAGACCGCCGACGTGCCGCACGCGCCCTTCGATCCGAAGTAGCAATTCTGTGATCGTCGCGCGGCCTCGTGGGTCCGGCCGCGCGAGCCTGTTCTCACCCAGCTGGGACGGGCTCGGTGAAGGTCGGATATGGAATCAACAACCCAGATCTTTCTTAAGGTCCAGTTCAGCGATGACGAGGACGACTTCGTCGAAGCCGAGGGCCAGGTCGGAGGCTATGCGGGCCGCATACAGATCGACAGTTTCGACTTCGGGATGGACGCCAACCTGCAGGCTCCGGCGAAACCAAAGAAGGACGACGACAAGCACCTGCATTTCACCCCGTTGCGGGTGACCAAGTACTTCGACAGGGCCTCGATGAGCCTGGCGGCCTTGTTGCAGGACCGCGAGGAGATCCATGAAGTGCGGATCACCGTCGACCAGCAGCTCGAGGATTACGAGGATAAGGTCGGGAAGGCGCAGAACGCGATCATCGTCTTTCACCTCAAGCGAGCCAGGATTGTCGACATCAATTTGAGCGTCTCGGAGGACAACAAGGGGGCGTCGATTAAGGAGACTGTTTCGTTCTCGTTCCGCAACTTTGCCGTCGAGTATTACTACAGGGGAATGACGAACAACAAGAAGAGTGACTATCGGGACAAACAGCGTTGGTTCGAGACCGACTACACAACGCAACCGCAGGACTGAGAGTCAAGCATGGCACTCGTGGCATCCCACTACCTCAAAATCGAGCGGGACGATTTTCCGATCGATGGTGAGTCAGAAGGTCTCGGCCACGAGGGCCAGATCGATGTCAAAGGTTGGGATTGGGCCGTGAGTGACAAGTCGGCCGATCCGACCGCATCCAAGAACCTGGCGAGCGGGGGCGCCGCCGCAGGTCAGACAAAGGCTTCGGCAGGTGGCACCGATGAGGTCGGCATCGATCCGTCGCTGGTCACGTTCACGAAGCCGGTCGACAGCGCTACGACCGCGCTGATGAAGGCAATGTACAGCGGCGAAGCGCTCAAGCGGGCGACCTTCGAGCTTGTCGAAGAGATGGTGGACGTCGAGAACCCGTTCCGACTGCTCGTCGTGCTCGAGAAGGTCACCGTCGTGAGCTACAAACTTGGCGGACGCGCGGCCGAACACCGCGTCGATCTCGACGAGACGTGGGGGCTGAACTACACGACGATCTCGTTCGACTACAAGAGCGCAGGAGGATTGAGCGCCAGCTTCAAGCGCAACCCGGGATCGACCAAAGGAGGGGCCAGCAAGTCCGTACCTAGCGTCGCGGAGCTCATGAAGGAGAATTCGAAACTCAGGCAAGATGCGGCCGCTTATGCCGCCGGCGCCAAAGGCAAGCGCGGCTAGGTAACGACCGCAGGCCGGATACGACACTGATGAGCCTCACCAACTATCAAGACTTGAGCAAGGTCGGGTCTAGCATCAGCGCTGGGTTCCAGTTCGAGTTCTATTGCGGCAACTGCGCGCGCCGGTGGAAAAGCCCCTACGCACCCTACCGCCGCGGCCGCCTTGCCGGGCTGATCTACAAGTACGGTTACTATCTTCCCGGTTACAGCAAGTTGGCGCGGGTGTTGGGCTTCGCGTCCGAGACCGGCGAAAAGGGCGCCCGCGAAGCCGCGTTGCAGGATGCGATCGCGCTGGCCGAACTGCGCTACCACGAATGCCGGAGTTGCCAAAAGACGGTCTGCGAAGACTGCTGGAATCCGCGCACGCAGCACTGCGAGGCCTGCGGCGGCAAGGGCGAGCAGCCGTCCGCGGAGCGCGGTTCGCCGTCGGTCGCCTCGTCCGGCGGCGGCAATGCCAGCGCGGGCATGGCCTGCCCCAACTGCCAGGCCGCTTTCGGCGGCGGCCGCTTTTGCGCTGAGTGTGGCTTCGACATGGCTTCCACGCACAAGTCCTGTCCGGGTTGCGGCACGATGTGCATGCGCGCGGCGCGCTTTTGCACGGATTGCGGCCATGGCTTCTGAGTCCAACGATCCCCTGGCCACAGCGGAAGCAGCGATTCGAGCCGGTACGCCGCGCGCCGCATTGGCATCGCTGACCGCAGCGGTCAAAGCCTCGCCGGCGAACGCAAGGCTGCGCATCTTTCTGTCGCAATTGCTTTGCGTCCTCGGCCAGTGGGAGCGCGCGCACACGCAACTCAACGTCGTGGCCGAGATGGATCCTGCCGCCGCCCCGATGCGCGAGATGGTCGGCCATGCGCTGCGCTGCGAGAAGATCCGCGCCGCGGTCTTCGAAGGCCGCCGCTCACCGATGCTGTTTGGCGAGCCCGAAGAATGGTTGGCAAGCTTGATCGAGTCGATGCTGCGTGCCGGCGCAGGCGAGGCCGCGCTGGCGAGTGACCTGGGCTCCAGTGCACTGGCGGCTGCCCCGACCAGTCGCGGCCAAATCAATGGCGCTCCGTTCGAATGGATCGCGGACGCCGATTCGCGCCTCGGGCCGGTGCTCGAGGCGATGGTCAATGGCCGCTATTGCTGGATCCCGTTCGCACGTTTGTCGCGCGTGGGCATCGAGGTGCCCACCGATCTGCGCGACATGGTTTGGCTGCCGGCGCAACTCCAGTTTGCTAATGGCGGCGAGGCAATCGCGATGCTGCCTACGCGTTACGCCGGGTCAGAACGCAGCGAGGATGATCAGATTCTGATGGCGCGCAAGACCGAGTGGCGGCTGGCGGAGGGCGGCGGCGAGGAGCGCTGGCTGGGCCTGGGGCAGCGTGTGCTGATCACCGACGAAGGTGAACACGACTTGCTGTCGGTCCGATCGATCGAGTTCGAAGCGATGCCAGGCGTCCCGGCGCCCGAACCGGCCGAGGCCGGCCATGGTTGAACTTCGCTCGCGCGACCGCCTGCAACCCTCGCTGCTCGACCGGCTGACCGACGACCACCCTCTGGACAGCCAAGAGACCGTCGAGGCACGGGTGCTGACGCGACAGCAATTGCGCGCGGCCATCACACGCGATCTGTCGTGGCTCTTCAATGCGATTCGCCCCGAGCCGGAGATGGCATCCGTCCGGCTGAAGGAGCTCGAACTCTGGCGGCCCTACCCGCATGCCTGCCGCTCGGTTCTGAACTTCGGCATGCCTGCGTTTGCCGGTAGCACCAAGTCTTCTCTCGACAAGATGGCTATGGAAGCAGCCATCAAGCAGGCGATTGTGACGTTCGAGCCGCGCATCATCGCCAAGACGCTGTCGGTGACGATCCAGATCGCCTCCAGGAACCACCACAACACCATGCAGCTCACGATCCGCGGCAGCATGTGGGCGCAGCCGGTGCCGCTGGAGCTTCTGCTGTCCGCCGAGGTCGATTTCGAAACCGGCAGCACGACCGTGCACGATACGCGCCGCTGACCCGCCATGGACCCGCGCCTGCTTCGCTACTACAACCAGGAACTGCGCTACCTGCGCGAGATGGGCGGCGAATTCGCGAAGGAGTTTCCCAAGATCGCGTCGCGGTTGGGGATGGACTCGCTGGAGGTGTCCGACCCTTATGTCGAGCGTTTGCTCGAGGGCTGTGCCTTCCTCGCCGCGCGCGTGCAACTCAAGCAGGATGCCGAGTTTCCGCGACTCTCGCACCGCTTGCTCGAGCTGGTCTATCCGAACCTGCTGGCACCGATGCCCTCGATGATGGTGGCGCAGGTCGATCCGGTGCGCACCGACGCTAATTTGCTCACGGCGCCGCGCGTGCCGCGCGACACGCAGCTTCTGGCGACGCCGCCCGTGCACTCGCGAACACGCTGCGAATTCCGCACCGCGCAAGAGTTGCAACTCACGCCGCTGAGTACCGAATCCGCCGAGTATTTTCGCAACCTCACCGATCTCGGTCTCACCAGCTTCGTGCTGCCCGAGCGGCCACGCTCCGGTGTGCGCGTGCGATTGCGCCTGCCCGAAGGCATGCCGCTGGCCAAGTTCGAGGCGAACGATCTGCGCTTCTTCCTCGGCGGCCAGCCGGACGTGGCCAAGCGCCTGCACGAGCTGTTGACCACCGCGCTGGTCGGCGTGCTGGTCGGCGCCCCCGGTCGGCCCGAAACGCGGCGCATGCTCGACGCCGATCAGCTGCAACCGATCGGCTTCGATGATGCCGACGCGATGCTGCCGGTCCAGTACCGGATGATGTCGGGTCTGCGGCTGCTCCAGGAGTATTTCGCGTTCCCGTCGCGCTTCCTGTTCTTCGACCTTGCGGGCCTGCGGGCGTTGCTGCCGGCGCTGCCCGGTTCGGAGCTGGAACTGCAGTTCCTGTTCTCCCGTCCCGGCATCGATCTCGACGGCCTGGTGGAAGCCGCTCATTTCAGCCTGCATTGCGTGCCGGCGATCAACCTCTTTCCGAAAAGCGCCAACCGCATCGCGCTCGACGACGGGGGGCACGAGTTCCACGTCGTCCCGGAGCGCACCGCGCCGCTGGACTTCGAGGTGTACGACGTGCTGTCGGCCACCGGCTTCGACGACCAGGGCCAGGAGCGCAATTTCCTGCCTCTGTTTGCACCCGATCACAGCCCGTCGACACAACTGCCCGCGTACTACAGCATCTGGCGCGAGCCGCGGCTGTTGTCGGAGCAAGCCCGGCGCGAGGGGCCGCGGTCGGGTTACATCGGATCAGAAGTCTTCCTGTCGCTGGTCGATCCGGAGGATGCGCCGATCGCGCACACCTTGACTCAGCTCGGCGTGCGCACGCGCTGTACCAATCGCGACCTCCCAGTGTTCCTCGTCGCCGGCGACACCGTCTCGCCGTTCTCGCTCGAGGCCGGCGCTGCGATCGCGGCGGTGCGTGCCGTGGCAGGCCCGTCGCGACCCCATGGCGTGCTGCACGAAGGCGGTGTCGCTTGGCGTCTGATCAACCTGCTGTCACTGAACTACCTGTCGCTGCTGGACACCGGCGGCGGCGAGGGCGCCGCGACGTTGCGCGACTTGCTCGGTCGCTTGCCCATGGCGGGGGAGCCGGTACAACGGCGACTGATCGAATCCATTCAGAAGATCAGTGCGCAGGCGGTCGTTCGCCGTCATCCGGTGGCGGGTCCGATCGCGTTTTCGCGCGGCTTGCAGATCGAGTTGACGGTGGACGAACTCGGGCACGAGGGTGGCAGCGCCGTGATGTTCGGCGCGGTTCTGAATCACTTCTTTGCCCGCCACGCGTCGATGAACAGCCACGTCGAGACGGTGCTGCACTCGCTCACGCGCGGTGAACTGATGCGCTGGCGGCCCAGGCTGGGCGCGCGGCCCGCGGGTTGACCATGTCCACGTCGCCGCCCGAGATCACTGCCGAACTTCGTCGTCAAGCCTACGAGGCCTGGTTGTCGCGCGTCGCGTCGGCGGCGTACAGGTTCGACTTCTATCAGGCCATGCGCCGCGTCGCGAGCGCGCATCCGCAGCTGCCGCCGCTGGGCGAAGCGCTGCGCCCGAAGGACGAGCCGCTACGCGTCGCGCAGCCGGCCGAGCTTGATTTCGCGCCGGCGTCGCTGCACAGCCTGGAGCGGCCGGAGGGGGCCCCGCCCCGCTTACTGCAGCGCCTGTTCGGCATGCTCGGCCCGAACGGCGCACTGCCGCTGCACATCACCGAGTACGCGCGCGAGCGCGCCACCCACCACGGCGACGTCACGCTGCAGCGCTTTCTCGACATGCTGACACACCGCTTCGCGCTGATGTTCTATCGCGCGTGGGCCGAGGCGCAACCGACGGTGAACCTGGACCGGCCCGGCAACAAGGCGAACTTCAACCGGCTCGGGGCGCTGATCGGCATCGGTCTGCCGAGCCTGCAGGACCGGGACGCGCTGCCCGATACCAGTAAGCTGCACTTCGTGGGCCGACTGTCGCGACAGACCCGTGACGCCGACGGGCTGCTGGCGTGGTGCCGCAGCGAGTTCGACGTGCCGGTGGTCATCGAACAGTGGTGCGGCCATTGGATGCCGCTCGCCAAAGACGAGCGCAGCCGCCTCGGACGGCGCGGCGGTGCGGTACTCGGCCGAAGCGCGGTGCTGGGCAGCAGCGTCTGGGACGTGCAGCACAAGTTCCGCATCGTGATGGGCCCGTTGCGGCTCGATCAGTACCGGCGCTTCCTGCCCGGTGGCGACGACCTGCCGCGCTTGCAGGCGCTGGTGCGCAGCTGGGTCGGGATCGAGTTCGCGTGGGACCTGAAGCTCATCCTGTTGTGCGCCGAGGTGCCGAGATTTCGACTCGGCGCGCGTCAAATGGGCATGGGCCATGGCGCCTGGCTCGGTCGCTTTCAGCGCGCCGGCGACGCCGACGATCTGTGCATCGACGTCGAGCGCTCGCGCGCGGCACGCGTGGCGCCGAGCACGCTGCCGGGCCAGGCCGACTTCTCGCCATGGCCGCTGCAAGGCGCGCCAGGGCACGCATGACGACCAGGACGTAGAACCATGAGTGGCATCAGTCGCGAGACCCTGTTCGGCAAGCTCAACCCGATCGCCTATCAGTCGATCGAGAGCGCCACCGTCTTTTGCAAGATGCGAGGCAATCCCTATGTGGAACTCGTGCACTGGGTGGCGCAGCTGGTGCAGACGCCCGGCACCGACATCGAGGCCATCCTGCGTCACTATCAGCTCGAAGCGTCGACCCTGGCGCGCGACATCACAAGCGCGCTGGATCGCCTGCCACGGGGCTCGACGTCGATCAGCGACTTCTCCGAGCACATCGAAGGCAGCATCAAGAACGGCTGGCTGTACGGCACGCTGATGTTCGGCCAGGCGCAGGTGCGCACCGGCTTCCTGGTGATTGGACTGCTGCAGACTCAGAATCTGCGCAACGCGCTGATCGGCATCTCGCGCCAGTTCGAGCGCATCAAGGTCGACGAGCTCTCGGACAACTTCAGCAAGATCTGCGGCGGCTCGAAAGAGGCCCCGCTCGGCGCCCAGGACGGGTCAAGCCTGAGCTCGGGCGTCGGCGGCGAGCCGGGCACCGACAGCGGCGCGATGGCCCCGGCGGCGATGGGCAAGCAGGAGGCGCTGAAGAAATTCTGCGTCGACCTCACCGAGCGCGCCCGCGAGGGCAAGATCGATCCGGTGAACGGGCGCGACGAAGAGATCCGCCAGATCGTCGACATCCTGATGCGCCGGCGCCAGAACAACCCGATCCTCACCGGCGAGGCCGGCGTCGGCAAGACCGCCGTGGTCGAGGGTTTCGCGCAGCGCCTGGCGCGCGGCGATGTGCCGCCGCAGCTCGTCGGCGTCTCGCTGCTGTCGCTCGATCTGGGCCTGTTACAGGCCGGCGCGAGCATGAAAGGTGAGTTCGAGCAGCGGCTGCGCCAGGTGATCGACGAAGTGCAGGCGAGCCCGAAGCCGATCATCCTGTTCATCGACGAGGTGCACACGCTGGTCGGCGCCGGCGGCGCGGCCGGCACCGGCGACGCGGCGAATCTTCTCAAGCCGGCGCTGGCGCGCGGCAACCTGCGCACGATCGGCGCGACGACCTGGGCCGAGTACAAGAAGTACATCGAGAAAGACCCGGCGCTGACGCGCCGTTTCCAGGTCGTTCAGGTGACCGAGCCCGACGAGCACAAGGCGGTGCTGATGCTGCGCGGCGTGGCGAGCGTGCTAGAGGCGCACCACGCAGTGCAGCTGCTCGACGAGGCGATCGAGTCGGCGGTGAAGCTCTCGCACCGCTACATTCCGGCGCGCCAGTTGCCCGACAAGGCGGTGAGCCTGCTCGACACCGCCTGCGCGCGAGTCGCCGTGAGCCAGCATGCGACGCCCGCCGAAGTCGAAGACAGCCAGCGCCGCATCGAGGCGCTCGAGGTCGAAGAGGGCATCATCGGCCGCGAAGGCGCGGCCGGTGTCGACATCGGCAGCCGCGGCACCGAGGTGGCCGACAAGCTCGCCGCGGAACGGGCGCGACTGCAAACCCTGCAGGCGCGCTGGACGGACGAGAGGGCGATCGTCGACAAGATCCTCGCGCTGCGCGCGCAGCTTCGCGACGGCAACAAGCCGATCGACGAGGCGCCGCCGGCGGTCGACGCCCCCGATCGCAACGCCCGGCTGGCCGAGCTCCGGCTCGAACAGGGCAAGCTGGCCGCGCTGCAAGGCGAGGCGCCACTCATCATGCCCAGCGTCGATGCGCAGGCCGTGGCCAGCGTGATTTCCGACTGGACCGGTATCCCGGTCGGACGCATGGTGAAGAACGAACTGCAGGCGGTGCTGCGATTGGGCGAGACGCTCGGCCAGCGCGTGATCGGCCAGCAGCACGGCCTGGACATGATCGCCAAACGCATCCAGACCTCGCGCGCCAGGTTCGACAACCCGAGCAAGCCGATCGGCGTCTTCATGCTCTGCGGTACGTCCGGCGTGGGCAAGACCGAGACGGCGCTCGCGCTCGCGGAGTCGTTGTACGGCGGCGAGCAGAACGTCATCACGATCAACATGAGCGAGTTCCAGGAGGCCCACACCGTGTCCTCGCTGAAGGGCGCGCCGCCGGGCTACGTGGGCTACGGCGAAGGCGGCATTCTGACGGAGGCCGTGCGCCGCCGCCCCTACAGCGTGGTGCTGCTCGACGAGGTCGAGAAGGCGCACAGCGACGTGCACGAACTCTTCTTCCAGGTCTTCGACAAGGGCCGGATGGAGGACGGCGAAGGACGCCAGATCGACTTCAAGAATACGATCATCCTGCTCACGTCCAACGTCGGCTCCGAGCTGATCATGAACATGTGCAAGGACCCCGAACTACTGCCCGATCCGGCGGCGCTGGCCGACGCACTGCAGGGGCCGCTGATGAAGGTCTTCCCGCCGGCGCTGCTGGGGCGCCTCGTCACGATTCCGTACTACCCGCTGTCGGACGACATGCTCGCCCGCATCGTGCGGCTGCAGCTCGGTCGCATCCAGAAGCGTGTCGAGGCCAACCACGGCATCCCGTTCAGTTACAGCGACGATGTGGTGAATCTGATCGTCGGGCGCTGCAACAACGCCGAGGCCGGCGGGCGCATCATCGACGCCATCCTGACCAACACCGTGCTGCCGAAGATCTCGGTCGAGTACCTCACCCGCATGAGCCGCGGCGAGGCGCTCGCGGCGATCGAGCTCGGGGCGGCGGACGGCGACTTCAGCTACCGCTTCGACTAGGGCTTGTCAACGCCATGGCCGTCACCAACGAAGCCTGGTTCAAGTGCGTCCTCGGCGAGGACGCGCTGGTGTTCCGGCGCCTGCAGGCCTTCGAGGAACTCGGCCGGCTTTCGTCCTACCGGCTCGAATTGATGCGCGCCCAGCGCCTCGACCCGATCGTCGCGAAGGACTTGCTCGGCACCCAGGCCACGGTGAAAATCCAGCGCGCGCACGACCAGTTCCGGTTCATCAACGGCTGGATCACCGCCGTCGATCTCGGCGGCGCGGTCGGACGCTACGATCTCTACCGCATCGAGCTGCGGCCCTGGCTGTGGCATCTTACGCTCGGCGCCGACTGCCGCATCTTCCAGGACAAGACCGCGTTGCAGGTCATCGAAGCGGTGTTTGCCGACTACAGCAGCGCCAATGTCGATGCCACCAAGCTCAGTGGCACGCTGCGCACACGGCCGTATTGCGTCCAGTACCGTGAGAGCGACTTCAACTTCGTCAGCCGTCTGATGGAGGAAGAAGGACTGTGGTACCACTTCACCCATGTCGACGGCCAGCACACGTTGGTGTTGTGCAACGCGGCCAGTGCACACGTCGCGCTGCCCGAACGCACGCTGGCCTGGTCGCATGTGCAGAAGGACGACCACACGCGCGAGGACATCATCACCGATTGGCGCTACAAGCAGCAGCTGCGCTCGATGAAGTTCACGCACGACGACTACGACCACGAGTCGCCTGCGACCCCCCTGCTCAAGAGCGACCAGCGCACGGTGAGCTATCCGAAACCCGGCGACCTCGAGGCCTACGACTGGCCAGGCACCTTCGCCTATCCCGGCGACAGCAAGAACGCGCCGGAAGGCGCGGCCAAGGCCAAGCTCGAGGTCAACCGCTTCGAGAGCGGCCACCTGGTCGCCAGCGCCGTCACGCCCTGTCGCTCCATCAGCCCGGGCATGACGTTCAACTTCTCGGACCACCCGCAACACGCCGGCGCCTATCTCGTGACCGGCGTGACGTTCGAAGTCGACGTCGGCGACCAGGAGGCAACCGACGCCACGCGCGGCTTCGGCTTCTCGGCGCGCGTGCAGCTGGTACCGCAGTCAGCGCCGTTTGCCACCGAAGCGCTGACCGCCAAGCCGATCGTGAACGGGCCGCAGACGGCGGTGGTCGTCGGGCCCGCCGGCCGCGAGATCCACGTCGACAAGCTCGGCCGCGTGAAGCTGCATTTTCGCTGGGACCGTGTCGGCAAGAAGAACGAGCAGGACACCTGCTTCGTCCGAGTCGCGACGCCGTGGGCGAGCAAGGGCTACGGTATGATCGGCCACCCGCGCATCGGCGACGAGGTGGTCGTCAGCTTCCTCGAAGGCAACCCCGACCGCCCGCTGATCACCGGCAGCGTGTACAACGGTGACAACCTGCCGGCCTACGCGCTGCCGGCGCAGTCCACCGTCAGCGGCATCCGCTCGCATTCGAGCAGCGGCGGCGGCGCGGCCAACTTCAACGAGCTGCGCTTCGACGACAAGACGGGCAGTGAATATGTGTGGCTGCAGGCCGAGAAGGACTTCCACCGCTTCGTCAAGCATGACGCCACCGACGAGGTGGTCCGGAACAACCAGGTCGAGATCGGCAAGAACCACACCGCATCCGTGGGCGAGGCCTACGACCTGAAGATTGGCAAGGCCGCCAAGCTCGAGATCGGCACCGATGCCAGTGTCAAGGTGCTGGGCGATCTGAACATGGCCGTGGTGGGCGCCACGGGACTGAAGGTCGACGGGGCGCTCGACATCAAGAGCGGCGCCACGCTGGCCGTCACCTCCGGCGGCGCGATGGACGTCGATGCCGGCGGGTCGTTGACGATCAGTTCGGCGGGCTCGGTGCACATCAAGGCCGCCAGCGGCGTGGTGATCGACGGTGGCATGTCGCTTTCGATCAAGGTGGGTGGCACCTTCATCACGCTCGATCCGTCGGGCGTGTCGATCGTCGGCCCGATGGTGAAGAACAACTCGGGCGGATCGGGCGGCAGCGCCAGCAGCGCCGCGAAGGCCAGTCCCACCGCGCCGCAGGCGCCTGCCCAGATCGTGCACAAGAAAGACCCATTGCCCTGATGGCGACGACGACGCGCGAACCCCAACCCTTGAACACGCTGTCCGCGGAACAGCAGCGCGAGTCGCTCTGGGGCGACGCGCAGCAGCGTGTGTACGCAGTGGTGGTGACTGCGAAAGTGCCGGGCTTGCGCGAGCGGATCGCGCAGGGCGGCGTCGACGACTGGGACGGCCTGTGGACCGGCGAACTCGACGCCGCCGAGCGCGCCGCGGCACCGGTGCTGGTGACCTTGAAGCGCCAGTCGGTGTTCACCGACTGGCTGCTTTTCGAGGCCGCCGCGAGCTTCGCCGACTGGGGCGCGATCGCCCAGAGCCGGCTGCCGTTCCTGGCGATGCGATCCCATGCCCGGGCGCTGTGCAAGGCGCAGCTGCCCAACGGCCAGGCGATCCGCATCGACTGGATGGACCCGGACGTGATGGAAGCCTTGTTGCCGGTGGCTGCGCCCGACCAGCTCCAGCGCGTATATGCGGGGTTCGACACGCTGGTGACGATGAGCGCAGACCGCTGGACGCGTTGGTCGGTGAGCGGCGCAGGCCTGGTGCGCCAGGCCAACGGCGTGGCATGAGGGCCCCAGCGCCATGTGGTCGCTGAGCCCCGAGCAGGCCGCGCGCCTGAGCGCGCTGCAGCGAGGCCGTGACCTGCGGCGCATCGGCGACGCGCTGGCGATCACCTTCGCCGAGGCCCGTGGCCGCCTCGGCGAACGCTGGAACGAGTTCGTCGAGTACGGTGCCGTGCGTGCGGCCGCCTACGGTCTGACTCACATGCTGTGCGCCGCACGTCTTCTCGCCTGCTGGGTCGCCTGCGGCGCCGAATTCGAATCGCACCAGCCCTGGGCTGCCGCCATCCTCACCGACGGCAAGCGCAGCCAGGGCGCCAAGGCCTATCAGCTTTGCGTGCGCGTGCTCGAACAGCTTCGCAGCGCGGCACAGGCGGGTCAGCCCGCGCCCTCCGATTTCGCCATCGCGCTGCGACAGCTCGACGACCAGCTCGCCGGCGCGGGCACGCTCGCGAGCCTGCTGCCGCGCGAGCGCATCCGGCTCGGCGCGGCCTGCGATGTCGACGCGATCGAATTGCGGCTGGTCGATGCCCCATGGCGCCAGCACTACACCGCGCAAGGCGGCTCCTGGCGGCGCGAAGCCTGCGCGCCGCAGGTCAGCAGCGTGACGTTGGTGCACGACGCGCTGGCCGACGCCGCGCCGCGCCTTCCAGGCCAAGTCACGCTGCTCAGCCGCCCGGCCACGGGTGATACGGCTGCCAAGCTGCGCGTTCGCGTGAAGACGGAACATCGCTGCGATCCGCTGCTGCACCCGCTGGTGCAATGGCTGGACCCGTCGGGTCCAAGATCGTTGCGCGGCGACATGGCGGTCGACACCACGTTCACGGTTCACGCCCACGCGGCGGACGTTGAGAGCGACACGCTGCCACCATGCATGGGTGCGGAGGATTCGCCCCACTACTCGATGCTGACCGTGGCCAGTTGCGGCTTGCGTGCGCGTGGTGTGCCGATGGCCGAACTCTCGACCACGCTCGCCGCCTACGATGCCATGCAGCACCTGATCGCCTGGCGGCGCGAGCCGGTCGCCGCCTGGCAGCTTCCGGCGGACGCGCCGCCGGCCATCGCGCCCGCGCGCTGCCGTCGCGAGGCCGACGGCCAGCTCGAGGATTCATCGACCTGGCTGCGCGGGTTTCACGATCTCGACATGCAGCTGCAGCAGGGCGTCGCGCGCCTACTGACGGCGTGGGAGCGGGAGAGCGGCGTCAGCGATGGCAAGCTCGATGTCGACGCGGCATTGCTCGTCGGGAGCGCCGGCATCACCTGGGGCTGGGCCGAAGGACCGAGCGGCATCGCCGCGCCGCCCTACATGCGGCTGGAGGGGCTGCTGGACCTTGTCGCGTGCCGGCTCGGCCTGCGTTTCACGGGTGCCTTTGCGCGTGGCGGTTCGCGCTCGCTCCTGACGCTGTCCACCGACGGCAGCGCCGCGCTGACCGGAGCGTGGCAGCGCGGGCCCGAGGACGCTGCGTTGTTCGCCGTCGCTGCCAAACTTCAGCGTCCTGTGCGGCAGGTCTTTCAGCTGGCCGTGCAACCACTCGCCGATGCCGGCCTCGCCGTCCTCGCGTCCTGCGGATGGCTGAAGGGCGCGATCAGCGGTGCCGTCGGCCTCGAGCAGCGACCCGACGGTCCGGGGCTGCGCTGGTTCGTGCGCCTCGGCGTCGAGCCTGTGCTTGCGCAACTGCGCCTCGTCGATCCGCTGCTCGGTGTGCAGATGCTGCAGCAACCCTTGCTGCCGGCGCAGGCACTCGTCGATTGGAGCCTGTGCTGATGGAACGCTTGATGGTCATCAAGCTCGACGGCCAGGGATGCACCGCCGAGGCCTGGCTGAACGGCCTGCCGGTGGCGCGCGTGACGCCGCTGACGCCGTCGTCGGTCGTGCCCGTGCACGAGGCGGCGCTGGTGGGCACCAATCGGCTCGAGCTGGTGGTCGGGCCGGATGGCGGCGCTCCCGGTGCGGCTGCGTTGTTGGGGACCGCGCCGCACGCGATGGTCGCGCAGCTGCACCTGTTGCTGCCGCGCATGGACCATGCGATCGATGAAGCCCAGGCACGGACGCTGGCGCGGCTCGAGTGGAGTTGCGCTGCCGGCGACCCCTTGACGCTGCCTGCGCGGCGCGTGCAGGATGCCGAATTGCCGATCCGCTTTCCGCGCTGGCGCTGGCTCGACGCGCCGGTCGCGCAACCCACGCCAACGCTTGTGCAACAGGTGCACGCATTCGTCTGCGTCCTGGCGCGCGATCTGGCGCGCGGCCAGACCGAGAGCTTCATGGCCGCGACACGGCTGCGCACCGAAGAGCTCGCGATCGCCTACCAGCGCAGCCCCGAGTCCGAGGCGCTGCGCCTGAGCGAGTGGTTGGATCAGATGTATGCTTCGTCGTGCCTGGTGTGGCAGCCCTTGATGCTCGACGAGATGCAATTGCGTCCGCTGGCCGGTGGTCGCCTGCTCGAGTGCCTGGGAGGCGACGGCCGCGCAGCGCTGACCACGATGCCTGACAAGGCGGGCAACACGCTGGCGCTGCCGCTGAAGCTCTCCGTGGTCGAGGGCCGGTTCTACGTGTTGCGATGAAAGTCTGTTCACCGTGATCACTCTTACCGTCATCGCCTTGAACGACACGCCGGCCGACGGCACGCTGCGGGCCCATTTCGACGAGCTCGGGGGCTTGATCGGGCGTGCCGAGACGAACCAGCTGGTTTTGCCCGATCCCGAGCGCATGGTGTCGCGCGTGGCGGCGCAGGTGGTGTACCGGAACGGCAGCTTTGCCATCATCGACCGCGGCAGCAACCCCATCACGCTCAATGGGCGAGCGCTCGCCAGTGGACGCGAAGCGCCGCTCGCCGCGGGCGATCGCCTCGCCATCTGCGGCTACGAGCTGAGCGTCTCGATGGGCGGTGGCGCCGGCGCGGCAACTGCCATCGATCCTTTCGCCGGGCTGCTCGGCCCCGCCACGGCGATGCCATCGGCCGGCGGACCACCGTTCGACCCGTTGGTCAGGCAAGGTGGCGCGGCCAAGTCCGCTGCACCGGCCGCGGCGCCGCAGGCCGGCGGTATCCCGATGGACTGGGATCCGTTCGCCCCCCGCTCGCCGGGTATCGTCGCGCCCGGTGCGGCGCCGCGACGCGATGCCTTGGGGCTCGAGCTGGGCGGTGCGGCGCCCGCGGAGCTTGTGCCCGGACTGAACTCGCCGTCGGCGCAGCCGAGCTCGCTCGATCAGTTGTTCGGTCTCTCGCCCGTGAGCGGCGGCGACCCGCTCAAGGACTCGGTGCTGGATGCCCCTATGGCGCAGCCGAACATGGCCGCCGACGCCGACCCGCTGCGGTCGTTGAAAAGCGCACCGAGGGCCAGCGCGGCGAGCGAGGCCGATCAGCTGTCGGACCTGAATCGCCCGTTCATTCCGCCGACGTTCATCAAGCCTGCTGCGCCGGCCAAGGTCGTGTTGCCGGCGGATGGCGCCGGGCGGTCGCGGGACACAAACGTGAACCTCGAGGCAGTGCCGGTCAGCGCGGTGCACACGACGGCAGCGCCGGCGCTCGCCCCTGCCGAGCTGCCGCTCCCGCTGCACACCCCGCCCGCTGCACGACCATCGGCGATACCGCGGCCGGAAGACAGCGGCGCACTGTTCGAAGCATTGCGCCGCGGGCTCAATGCGCCAACCCTCGAGTTGCCCGCGCTGACGTCCGAACTGATGGAGTTGATCGGCCAGCTCCTGCGCGAGGCCGTGGGCGGCACCGTCGATCTGGTGCGCGCCCGCAGCACCGTCAAGCACGAGTTGCGCGCCGAGGTCACCACCATTGGCGCGAAAAGCAACAACCCGCTGAAGTTTTCACCGAACGTCGACGTGGCGCTGCAGCATCTGCTCGCCCCGCCGGCCCGCGGCTTTATGGCGGCGGCCCCAGCAATGCGCGACACCTACAACGATTTGCGCGTGCATCAGTTCGCGTTCGTCGCGGGCATGCAGGCGGTGCTCGAGGCTGGCTTGCAACGCTTCGACCCGGCTACGCTCGAAGGCCAGCTCGGCGACCGTTCGCTGCTGCAAAGCCTGCTCCCGGCGAGCCGTGGCGCGCGTTTGTGGGAGCTGTTCACCGAGCACTACGCCCGCATCCGCAACGAAGCCGCTGACGACTTCCAGGGTGTGTTCGGCAAGGCGTTCCTGAAAGCCTACGATGCGCACGTCGATCGCTTGCACGATCAGCGCGACGCCGAGCGCCGGGAGGTCTGAGGTGAGCGATGTTCTGGAGCGCGAGGACAAACACACCGGGCACATTGAGCTGGCGACCCTGTCGCGACAGGGCGGACGCGCCAACAACCAAGACGCCTGCGGGCACTGGCAGAGCGAACAGCGCCTGTGCTGTGTGGTCGCTGACGGTGCCGGCGGACATGGCGGCGGCGACATCGCCTCGAAGCTGGTCGTGCGCCACATCATCGACCAGGTCTCGCTGGCGCCGTTGGCGCGCCTCGACGAAGTCAGAGACCTACTGATCGACACCAATGCGCATTTGCGGCGGCATCAGTCCGAGTCCGGCAAGACGAAAGACATGCACAGCACCGTCGTCGCGCTGTTCGTCGACCTCGGGTGTCGCGAGGCGCTGTGGGGCCACGCGGGTGACTCGCGTCTGTACCTGTTTCGCGATGGCCTGATGCTGTCGCACACGCGCGACCACAGCGTCGTGCAGACCATGGTCGACGCCGGTCTGCTGATGCCGCAGCAGATGCGCACGCACCCGCGGCGCAGCGAACTGCAGTCGGCGCTGGGGACGCGCCCCGAAGACTTGCTCGTCTCGACCGCGACGCAGCCCTGGCAACTGAAGCCGCACGATGTCTTTCTGCTGTGCACCGACGGGCTGTGGGAATACGTCGACGAGGCCGAGATGTGTGCCTGCCTGAGCGCCGCCGCCGATCCGGGCGCGTGGCTCGCGGGAATGGAACAACTCGTGCTGCTGCATGCGGCCGAGGCTGGCAAGACCGGCCACGACAACTTCAGCGGCATCGCGGTCTGGGTCGGCGAGCCCTGAGATGACAGCCCCCACGTCACTTCGTTCCTGCCCCCCGAGGGGGAGCTCAGCCGCAAGGGCCACGCAGGGGCCCCTGCGTGGCCCTCGGCGGCCCGGCGGCGTCTGAGAGCACCACACCATGCCTCAACAAGTCGCCATGACTGCCGTGACCGCCTGCACCTTCTCGCTGGGAGGTGCGCCCTCGACATTCATTCCGACGCCGCGTCCGGTCATGAGCAGTTCGCTGATCAACGGTGTCATCATGGACAACATCCCGTTCACCAACATTGTGCCGTTCCCGATGTGCTGTTCGCCGTCCAACCCCGCGTTCATCGCTGCCACTTCGGCGGCGCTTGGCGTACCGACGCCGGTGCCCTGCACGCCGGTGACGCCGGCGCCCTGGGCGCCCGGCGTGCCCAACGTGCTCATCGCCAACATTCCCGTGCTCGACAACACCTGCACCCTGACCTGCGCGTTGGGAGGAGTGATCAGCATCACGTTCCCGGCTCAGGTTACCCACAACGTACCGTGAAGCAGCACAAGGCATGACCTGGACCAACAAGGTGATCTGGACGGAGGGCATGTTCCTCCAGCCGCAGCATTTGCAGCAGCATGACCGTTTTCTCGCACAGCAGGCGCAGATGCGCCTCGCCGCGACCGCGCCGTATTGCTGGGGGCACCTGTCGCTGACGCTGGACAGCTCGGCGCTGAATCTCGGCAAGGTGGCAATCATCGCGGCGCAGGGCGTGATGCCCGACGGGCTCGCGTTCGACGTGCCCGGGCAGGACCCGGCGCCGGCCGCATTCGATGTTCCACCGGACACGCGCGACCAACTCGTGGTGCTGGCGATCACGCTGCAGCGCCCCGGCGTTGCCGAGACCGACGCCGAATCCGATGCCGGTTCGATGCCGCCTCGATTCCGAGCCGCGGAAGTCGAGGTCGGTGACACCAATGCGAGCGGACAGCGCGCCGCGCCGATCCAGATCGGCCGCATGAATCTGCGCATCGTGCTCGCGCGCGACGCCGGCGAAGGTGTGGTGACGATCGGCCTGTGCAAGGTGGTCGAGCGCCGTGCCGATAACAAGCTGGTGCTCGATGCCGCGTACATCCCGCCGACGCTGCATTGCGGCGGCAACGAGCTGCTCGCGTCGCAGCTGCGCGACCTGCACGGGCTGCTGCATCAGCGCGGCGAGGCGCTGGCGGCCCGGCTGGCGCAGCCGGGGCGCGCAGGGGTCGGCGAGATCGCCGACTTCCTGATGCTGCTGTTGATCAACCGCAACGAACCGGTGATTGCACAGTTCCGCCAGGCGTCGCTGCTGCATCCGAAGGACTTCTACTATTTCGTCGTCGCTCTGATCGGCGAGATGTCGACCTTCCGTGAGGGGCGCCGCCCGGGCAACATCCCGGCTTACGGGCATGACGACCCGGCGATCTGCTTCAAGCCGCTGATGGACGAGGTCCGGCAATCGCTGTCGATGGTGATGGAACAGACCGCAATCCCGATCGAACTTCAGGACCGCAAGTACGGCGTGCGCGTTGCGATGATTCCGGACGTGGATCTGCAGCGCAACGCGCAGTTCGTGTTCGCTGTGAGTTCGCAGCTGCCCGGCGACGCTCTGCGTGCCCGTTTCCCGACGCAGGTCAAGATCGGCACGGTCGAGCGCATCCGTGACCTGGTGAACCTGCAGTTGCCGGGGGTGTCGATGCGGCCGCTGCCGGTGGCGCCGCGGCAAATTCCGTACCACGCCGGCTTCACCTATTTCGAACTCGAAACCCGCGGCAACGACATGTGGAAGCAGCTGGAAAGCTCCGGCGGCATGGCCATGCACGTGGCCGGCGATTTCCCCGGGCTGGAGATCGAGTTCTGGGCCGTGCGCAACTAGGGCCTGTTAACGCTATGGGAGGACACGCGTGACTCAGCAAACAGCCGCCCGCAAGGCGCAAAGCGCAGGCGTAGCCGCGCCTACGGCGAGCATTTGCAACGCGGCGGGCGGTTGTTTGCTGAGATCACCCGCAGGGCCGATGCCTTCCCATAGCGTTAACAGGCCCTGGGCATCTCGATGAGCGACACCGGGGACCCGTTCGCCGCCTTCGGTTCCGACCGCACGGTCATCAAGCCGAGCGCGGGCCGGGGCGGGGCGGCGGCCGCCGCCGCAGCGCCGGCCTCGCCGGCCGCGCCCCAGGGCTCGACCGGCAAGGACGTGCCACTGTCGCTGGACACGATGATGAGCGGGAGCCTGAACCCGCTGGTCAACGCGGCGATGCCGTTGCTGGCCGCCGCACCGCGTGTGCGGCACACGGCGCGTCACCCGAACCCGGCCGGGCTGCGCGATGCGCTCTCGGAGGGCATCCGCAAGTTCGAATCGCAGGCCCGCGCCCAGGGCCTGCCGAATGAGCAGGTGGTGGCCGGGCGCTACATCCTGTGCACGCTGCTCGACGAATCGGCGGCGAGCACGCCCTGGGGCGGTTCCGGCGTCTGGTCCGGCAACAGCTTGCTGGTGCAATTCCACAACGAGTCCTGGGGGGGCGAGAAAGTATTCCAGCTGATGAGCAAGCTGGCCGAGAACGTCGAGGCCAATCGCAGCCTGCTGGAGTTGCTCTACGTCGTCCTGGGGCTTGGATTCCAGGGCCGCTACCGGGTGATCGAGAACGGCGAAGCGCAACTCGACAGCGTGCGTCAGCGCCTCGCGCAGATGCTCGGCCAGGGCCGTTCCTCCGAGCGGACGTTGTCACCGCGCTGGCAGGGGGTCGCGGTGCGCGGCCAGCGCCTCGTCGACGGTGTGCCGCTGTGGTTGATCGCGTCGGCCATCCTGGTGCTCCTGGCGATCATCTACGCGGGCTTTCGCTGGTCGCTCGCCAACTCGGCCGACGGCCTGTTCGACAAGCTCGCCCAGTTGGACGCGAAGAAGGTCCAGCTCGCCGCGCCGCCACCACCACCGCCACCGCCGGCACCGAAGCCGAGGCTAGCGGGCCTGTTGGCCCCGCAGATCAAGGCGGGCCAGGTGGAGGTGCAGGATCTGGTCGACCGTTCGATCGTGGTCATCAAGGGCGACGGGTTCTTCGAGCCGGGCAGCGCGGTCGTCGCATCGGCCTTCAGGCCCTTGCTGCCGAGCATCGGCCAGGCACTGGCCACGCTCAAGGGCAATGTGCTGGTCAGCGGCCACACCGACAACCAGCCGATTCGTACCGCGCGGTTCCCGTCGAACTGGCATTTGTCAAAGGAGCGCGCCGAAGCCGTCCGTTCCGAACTCGTCCGGCAGGTCGGACCCGAGCGCGTGCGCGCCGAAGGGCTTGCCGATGCGCAGCCGATCGCCGACAACGCCACTCCCGCGGGGCGCGCGCGCAACCGGCGCGTCGAAGTCACGCTGTTCGTGGCCGATTGAAGGGAGGCTGCGATGAAGCGTTTCCTTTCCGCCCTGCTGCACCCGGTGACCTTGGCCGTGATCGGCTTGCTGCTGCTCGCGGCGCTGATCTGGTGGGCGGGCCCGCTGATCGAACTGCGTGGCGAGCATCCGCTCGACGGCATCGGCGAACGAGTGGTTGCGCTCGTCATCTTGCTGCTGGTCTTCGCGGTGGTCTTCGGCATCCGCGCCTGGCGGCGCCGGCGCACCAACCAGCGCCTGGTGGCCGGCCTGGCCGCCGGCCCGAACAGCGTCGAGCGCGAAGCGCAAGCCTTGCAGGAGCGCTTCAGCCAGGCGTTGAAGGTGCTGGGGGAGAGTGCCCGCCAGAGCGGCAAGTCGTCGTGGCTCAAGCGGGGGCAGTTCCTGTACGAGCTGCCCTGGTACATGTTCATCGGCCTACCGGGCTCGGGCAAGACCACGGCGCTGCTCAACGCCGGGCTGACCTTCCCGCTGGCCGGCAAGATGGGCCAGGCGTCGGTGCGTGGGGTCGGCGGCACGCGCAACTGCGAATGGTGGTTCACCGACGAGGCGGTGCTGATCGACACCGCGGGCCGCTACACCTCGCAGGATTCCGATTCGGCCGTCGATGCCGCGGCCTGGGAAACCTTCCTCGCACTGCTGCGCAAGTCGAAGCCGCGTCAGCCGCTGAACGGTGTGCTGCTGACGGTCAACATCGAGGACTTGCTGCGCCAGAGCCCGGCCGACCGCAAGGACCATGCGCAGAAGCTGCGCACGCGCCTGCAGGAGCTGCAGTCACGACTCGGCGTGCGACCGCCGGTCTACGTGTTCGTCACCAAGTGCGATCTGATTGCCGGCTTCAACGAAACCTTCGGCGAGTTCGGCCGCGAGGAGCGCGACCAGGTCTGGGGCTTCTCGTTCCCGCACGACCCCAAGGAACCCGACGCCGCCAGTGCGACGCCGCTGCAAAGTTTCTCGAGCGAGTTCACGGCACTCGGCAAGCGACTGCGAGACAGCCTGATCGTGCGCATGCAGGCCGAGCCGGACGTGCTGCGGCGCGCCGCGGTCTTCACTTTTCCGCAGCAGTTCGAAGGCTTGAAAGGGTTGCTTGGCGGCTTCCTTGAGCAGGTGTTCGAAGGCGGGGGTGACCTCGAGGAACGGGCCTTTGTGCGCGGCATCTACTTCACCAGCGGCACGCAGGAAGGCTCGCCGATCGACCGCGTGCTCGGCACGCTGGGCCGCACGTTCGGGGTCGAGCAGCGTGCGGCGGCGGTGCCCGCGTGGCGCGGCAAGTCCTTCTTTCTGACGCGCCTGCTGAAGGAAGTGGTGTTTGCCGAACAAGGCCTGGTCGGCAGGAATCTACAGGCCGAGACCCGGCGCCGACGCTGGCGCGTTGCCGCGCTCGCGACGATGCTCGTCGTGGCGGTGGGATTGGTCGCCGTCTGGGGCCTGGGCTACCAACGCAACGTGGCCTATCTCGCGCAGGTGAAGGAGCGCCTGCCCGAGGTCCAGGCCGCGGTCGCCGCGGTGCCGCCGGCCACCGGCGCCGAACTGTCGGTCCTGCCGAATGCGTTGGACAAGATCGCCGCAGTGGCCACCCCATCGGCATTCGCGCTCGACGATCCGCCGCTGGTGAACAGGCTCGGCCTGTACCAGGGCCCCTACGTCGCGGCCGGGGCGGACATCGGCTATCACAAGCTGCTCGACAACGGCCTGATGCCGCGCGTGGCACGTCGGCTCGAAGAGCGGCTGCGCGCCGTGAACCGGGACAACCTCGAGCTTGCCTACGAAGCGCTGAAGGGCTACCTGATGCTCTACACGCCCGAGCATTTCGATGCGGAGTCGTTCAAGGGCTGGGTCGCGTTCGATTGGGACGCCAATCTCGCCTCGACGATGTCGGTCGATCAACGCGCTGCACTGGCCCAGCATCTCGACGCCGCGGTCTCCGAAGGCGCCCCCAAGGCACCGACGCAGATGGACAAGACGCTGGTGGCCAACGTGCGCGAGATGCTAATCGCCTACCCGCTCGAATACCGCATCTTCAGCCGCTTGAAGCGCACCCGCGTCGGCGGCGACGTGCCGGACTTCAGCGCGGCCGCTGCCGGCGGGCCCGACGCGGTGCGGGTGTTCGAGCGCGCGAGCGGCCAGCCGCTGACGAAAGGCATTCCCGGGCTCTTCACCCGCGATGGCTACGTCAAGGGCTTCAACCCGGCCATCACGAAGGTGGCGACCGTGCTGGCGGCAGAGGAGCGCTGGGTGCTCGGCGTTAGCGCGCCTGCCGAATCGCTCAAGCAGGCGGCCGCAGGCGTGCTCGGTGTCGGCAAGATCGATCCCGAACTCCGAGCACGGGTGCAGCGCTTGTATCTGGGGGAGTACATCAAGGTCTGGGACCAGTACATCGCCGACGTCCGGCTGGTGAAACTGGGGGGACTGGACCGCAGCCTCGTGGTGGCCGGGCTGCTGGCTGCGCCGGATTCGCCGTTGACGTCGTACCTGCGTGCGGTGGCGCGCGAGACCCAGCTCGGCGCCGCGGTTGCCGCGGCGGCGGCGACAGCGGCGCCCGCAGCGGGCAGCTCGATCAAGTTCAGCACCCCGGCGCTGAAGAAGCTGAGCAAGGCCAAGGACGACATCGCCGCCGTGGTCGGCAAGGCCACGGGCGGTGACGACGTGAAGACGCCGGGCAGGCCGCTGGAGATGCTCGTCGACGATCACTTTGCGGCCTTGCAGCGCATGGTCAGCGGCACGCCGCCACCCATCGACGAGACCATGAAGCTCTTCAACGAGGTCTTCGTGAACCTCACCGCGATCGATGCGGCGCAGAAGACCAAGACAGCACCGCCGGCCGGCGGCGGGGGCGGCGCGGCGGCGAAGGCGGCCGCGGCCATGCAGCCCGAGCCGATCAAGTCGATGCTGACGACACTCGCCGATGCCGGTGCGACGCAAGGCCGGGTCGCCGAACGCCAAGGGCTGAGCGCCGAGATCAAACCGCTCGCCGAGCAATGCATCAAGACCATCGCGGGGCGCTATCCGTTTGCGCTGGGCAGTCGCGCCGACGTGCTGCCCGACGACTTCGGCCAGATGTTCGGTGTCGGCGGCCAGCTCGATGATTTCTTCCAGCGCCGGCTGGCCGCGGTCGTCGACGTCGGCGTCACGCCCTGGGCCTACCGCCCGCTGTCCGATGGCACCAAGCCGCCCGGCGGCGCGGCGCTGGCGGACTTCCAGCGCGCCGCCAAGATCCGCGAAGCCTTCTTCCGGGCCGGTGGCAAGACCCCGGGCTTCAAGGTCGATATGCGCGTGCTGGAGATGGATCCCCCTGCCAAGGAGCTGGTGCTCAGCATCGATGGCCAGGTCCTGCGGTTCACCGCGGGCAACACCGCCGCTCAGACAATCACCTGGCCGAGCACGCGCGTGGCCTCGCAGCTCAAGCTCGATCTGAGTGGAGGGCAGGAGATCTTCGACGGACCGTGGGCGCTGTTCCGGCTGTTCGGTCAGCACGAGGTTCAGCCGTCGCCGCAACCAGAACGCTTCACCGTCGTGCTCAACGTCGACGGCCGCCGCGCCAAGCTCGAAGTCATTTCGGCCAGCGCACTGAATCCGCTGCGCTTGCGCGAGATGCAGACCTTCCGTTGTCCCGACTTGCTCTGATATGGTTTGCGCACAAGCTCACTTCGTTCGCTGCCCCCCGCGGCGGCGCTCGGGGCCGTTGGTTCACGAGAGTGGGCGACCTCGCGGCTTGTGGCGGCCGGGCGGGCGCTGACATGCCGGCTGCCGTTCTACCCGGTTGGTACGGCAAGCTGCCGGCGCTGGGCGACTTCGCGGGCCGCCGGTTGCCACCGCTGTTCGTCGAACCATGGGATCGCTGGCTGGCCGCGGGCCTGGGCCATTGGCGCCAGAGCGACGAGGCCTGGCTTGACGCATTTCTGGCCGCCCCGGTGAGGCGTTTCGCGCTTGGTGCCGGCGTGCCCTTCGAACTCAGCCCTGGCTATGCCGGCGTGCTGATGCCCTCGGTCGATCGGGTCGGCCGCTACTTTCCGCTCACCGTTGTTCGTCCGCGCGGCCGTCATGAGGACGTTGCGCCGGCGGCCTGGCTGCGGTCGCTGGAGGAAGTCGCCGTGGCGGCACTGAACGGCGACTGGGATGCCGAGCGACTCGATGCAGAGCTCGGTGGTCTCGACGACGCGAACGACAGTGGACCGGCCTGGCCGCAGGAAGGGCAGACACTCTGGTGGTGCGAGCGCGAGGGCCAGTTGTCCCCGCCCGTCTCGGCAACCGGGTTGCCGGAAGCCGACGCGTTCGCCCGCCTGCTCGCCGGCCATCTCTAGCCGAGTTTCAACGTCAGAGAGCGAGCCGAACCATGAGCGACAGCTACTCCCCCGATTTCGGCAGCCTTTCAGCCGAGGCGCCGTCATGGAATGCCAAGCGCCCACTGCGCATCGCCATTCTCGGCGACTTCGGCGCCGGCGCCAGTCACGGACGGCTGCAGACGGGTGCGGATCTCGGCAAGCGCAAGCCGTTGAACGTCGAGTTCGATACCCTCGAGGACGCGATGCAGCGGCTGCAGCTCTCGTTGACCCTGCCGCTGGGCGCGGATGGCGCGCCGGTGGCGATCGAGCTCGCGGATCTCGATGCGTTCCATCCCGACACGATCTACGCGGGCGTGCCTCTGTTCGCCGAACTCGCGGCGCTGCGCAAGCGCTTGAACCAGACGAGTCAGTTTGCCGCCGCGGCGGCCGAGGTCATGGCGTGGGCCGAGAACGCGGGTCCGCGCGCGTCGAGCATCGCGCGCAGGGCGGGCGCTCGCGGCGGCGCACCGTCACGCGGCGCGACGCTCGACGACTTTGCGAGGCTGACCGGCCGCCCGACGAGCCTCGCCCGGCGTGACGACGCGGTCGCAGGCCTGCTGCGGCGCGTCGTCGGACCGTTCGTGCACGCGGCGGCGAGCCCGAACAAAGACACGCTCGTCGCCGCCGTCGATGCGGGCTTGAGCGATGCGATGCGTGCGTTGCTGCACCACGCCGACTTCCAGAACATCGAATCGCTCTGGCGCGGCGTCGACTTCGTGCTGCGCCGGCTCGAGACCGGCCACCAGTTGCAGGTGCACCTGTTCGACATCAGCGCGGAGGAATTTGCTGCCGATCTCAGCGGGGCGCAGGACCTCTGTGACACCGGGCTGTACAAGCTGCTCGTCGAGACGCCGTCGCAGCATGCTGACGGTGGCTACACCTATGTCGCCGGTTGCTACCAGTTCGACGCAACGCCGCCGCACGCCGAACTGCTCGGCCGCGCCGCGCAGATCGCCTCGCATGCGAATGCGTCGCTTCTTACCGGCATCAACACCGACCCGTTTGCCGATCGGAAGGAACTGCCACATCGTCTCGTGCGCGAAGCGTTTGCGGCGCTGCGCGAGCTGCCTGCGGCGTCGTTCCTCGGTCTGTTGGGGCCCCGCTTCCTGCTGCGTCATCCGTACGGCAAGAAGAGCGACCCAATCTCGTCCTTCGCCTTTGAGGAGTTCAGCCGCGAAGCCGGTTTGCGCGGCATGCTCTGGGGCCACCCGGCGCTGCTGGCGCTGACCGTGCTGGCCCAGCGCGGCGCGCCGCTCACTATCGATGACCTGCCGTTCCACCACTACGTCGACGACGACGGCGATTCCGTCGCGCTGCCTTGCACGGACCGGATGATCTCGACCAACGTGGCCTCGCTGCTGCGCGAGGTCGGCATCAACGCAGTGATGGCGCACAAGGGAGAAGCGCTGGTGCGCTTCAGCGGGCTCGAAGCGATCAACGGCGACGGCCTGGCGACTGCGAGCGCGACGCCGCGAAGGGTGTCGGGCGAGACGCGCTTCGCGGTGCAATCGAAGATCAATACCGCAGGTACGCAGGTCGACGCCGACGTGACGCCCATGGTGTGCAAGGCCAGCAGCGGGGTGCCGGCGGCGGCAGATGAACCGACAGATGAGCCTGCGGAGGAGGCGCCGGAAGAAGCGTCGAAAGAAGCGTCGGATGAACCGGCAGACGAACCGACGGATGGAACGGCGGAATCCGGGGGTGTTGTCGAAGAGCCAGCGCCTCGGGCCTCCGCTGTCGAGGCAGACACGCCTGACAACGAACTGGCCACGCTGCTGGCAGGCCTCGACGAGCCGACTGCGGAGGGGCCGACCGCGGACGAACCGGCGGCACCGGCGCCGATGGACCCCGAACTGGCGGCACTGCTCAAGTCATTGGGATAGCGCGCGAGGCTCGGGCGCGAACTCGTGCCGATGCTGCACGGCGAACATCGAGCGCTGCCGCCGAGCGCCCGCTGAACCCGACCGCAGGACTACTTGCCTGCCTGCTTCTTGCAGTAATCCCAGTGCTTGCAGATCAGGCCCGGGGTGTAGCGCTGCACCGTCTTCTTGATGAAGCCCGCGCTCACCGAGTCGGGATTCTTGTAGTCGAGGGTGAACTTCACCGAGCGGGCCTGCCACTGCCGGGTCACCTGAGCTTCGCAGACACCCCGCATCTCGGCGTCGACCTTCGAACACGCGCTCATCAGGTCGCTCTCCAGTGTCGCCAGGGCCTTGCTCGCCTCGTCGAACGCGGCACCGAGATCCTCGGCAGTGTTAAGCGCTACCTGCAGGCGATTGAGCGATTTCTTCAGCGCCGGTGGGACCTCGATACCCGCGTCCTCGAGTTCCTTCAGGAATGCCCGGATATCCTTGAGTTGCTGTGTCGCCTTCTTGATGTCCTTGTCGCTGGGCTGGTCGGCTGCCATCGGAGTGCTCCTCGGTTGAAATGGGACTCGCGAACGGAATGAATATGCCCTGCCGCGTGGTTGCCGTCCAGCGTGCCGGTGGCCGCTGGCCTACTTCTGACCGGCGATCTCGCGCTTCACGCTTTCAATGAGCTTGGCGTTCAGCGCGACGCGCTCCAGCACCCCGTTCAGCTCGGTCTTGTCGTGCGCGAGCTGGTCCAGCACGGTCTTGTCCACCGTGGGCTGCTTTTCGTAGCGGGCAGCGAAGTCGGCGAGCTTCTTCTTCATCTTGGTCGGCCACTCGGACAGGTATGGGTTGGGCATCATCTCGGCCTTGCTCTTCGCGTCGGCGAGCGCCTTGGCGTCCTTCGACTTGGCCGCGGCACTCGCCTGGTCGCGGTACCCGTAGACCTTCTTGACCTCGGCCAGCACCTCCTGGTGCGCCTTGCGCGCATCGCTCTCGATCACGGCCCACTGCGCGTTGAGCTCCGAGCGGCTTCCGGCGACGTCCTTCAGGGCCTTCTCGGCCTTGCTCTGCGACGATTTGAGCGCCGGGATGCGCGTCGTCGCCTTGCGCCGTTCTTCGGCCAGAGCGTCGTCGACCTTGGTGACATCGTCGAGCTCGGCGAGCACGCCCTTGTTCTCTTTGGCGAAAGTCTTGACCTTGGCCAGGCAGCCGTCGAGGGCCACGATGCTCGCCTCGACCTTGGCAGTCAGCGCCTTGACCTTTGTGACGTGGAGCTCGATCGGGGCGACCTGCGCTTTCTCGATCAGGGTGTCGGTCTCGAAAACGCTCATCTTGACCGAATCGAACATGTCCTGGTTCCTCTTGATGGTCTCGTCCGCACTCGGCTTGACCTTGGCCAGGAAGATCTTGCGTGCATTGATTGCCGCTGCGCTGAGCGAACCCATGTGCTCTCTCCTCGGTTGGCTATGAGGTGCCGGTCGGACGCTTCCCAATGTACGCAGGCGGACCGGACCGCGCAAGCGCGATCCCATAGCGATCGAATTCCCTTGGCGGCCGCAATGCGCTAGGCTCGCGACACACCATCATGCGTAGGAGCGCCGCCATGACCTGTGCTGAAGTGGATGTCGTCAAGGGCAAGGTGTTCGACAAGAAGTTCGAGGCCGGGGTGATGAAAACCGCGGGGCGCGTGGCCGAGAGCGCTCTCAAGGCGGAATTCGCGCTCGAGGTGCCCAAGGACAAGCAGGCCCGCTATTGGTCGGTCGATCTCAACCTGACCGTGACGCTCGACAACAAGTCCCAGGAACTCGACGCGGGTTGCGGCGTGATCGTGCAGATCAAGCAGGGCAGCAAGAAGTTCCTGCATGCCAGCAAGCCGCCGAACAGTGCGAAAGGGAAGGTCAATGCGGCGAAACTCGTGCAGGCGGACGTCGATCGCATGGTCGAGGACGCGGTTCGGCCGCGATAGACAAGGCCGTCGCGCTGATGAAGGCGGACAGCAAGACCCTGTAACTCCCGACGGCGCTGGCGGCGACCCGTACGCGCACCGGTCGTCTGCCATCCCCGTGCAACAACCAGTGAGCCATTGCGCTGACCCGTCAGCACACCGAGAATTTGGTGGCCTCTTGCTCACACCACTTGATTCGAGCTTGGCACTCGGCCGTCAGCGTTCGGTTCTCCGCCTGCTGGCTGCGTGCCGAGGCCAGCTGCTGATCCAGCCTCTGCACCTGATTCATGCCCTCGGCGACGACGCTCTTGATGCGCTCCTGAATGTCCTCGCCGACATCCATGGCCACGGCGTCCGACCAGCTCTTGCCGTTCTGCGTGATCTGCACGAAAGTGTTGGCCCAGAAAGAAGGCGCCATCATCTTCTCCCACGAATTGGCCACGATGCCGATGTACCCCAGTGGCGAATCGGCCCGTTCCTTGAGCTGGCCAGTGACCTTGATGCCCACGTCCTTGAGCTGATCGGCCGGCAGCATCAGAACGTCCTTGGTCAGCTCCTTGTTCATTTCCTCGAGCGTCGCCCCGCTGAGCTTGGTCGCCTGCATGCCTTTGGCGCAAATCTGCGTCATCGAGGCGGTAATGTGCGCCACAGTGGCCGCGGCACCGACACCGTCGGCCCAACCCTTCATGTCAGCGAGCGTCTTCTTCAGTTCGCCGACGACTTCGATCGTCGACTTGCGGTTGTCGACGATCAGCTCGCTGTAGACCTTGATGCGCCTTTGGGTGCGCTGATCCTCTTTCTCGAGCACATCCAGCAGCTTGCCGGCAGCGTCGCGCATCTTGCGCAGTTGTTCGAGCTTCTGTGTCGCCTCCTTCAACTCCTTTTCGCTTGGCGGAATGACGATCACGTCCCCCGGCAACAGCCCCTCTGGTTTGCCACGCTTGGTCACTAAGGCTTTGTTCTCCGCCGCCTTCCAGAGAGTCTTCGGGTCGGCGCGATATTTTCTCGCAATGCCGTCGAGCGTCTCACCCTTGGACACTTTATGGGTCTGGTTGCTGCTGCTCATGGCTTCTCCCATGTCGGTCGGCTCGCATTGTCTTCGTCGCGCGCCGTGTCGACATCCCCAGGACTGAGGAATTGCGTCGCGCACCGGACGTTGATCAGGTGGCGTCAGCCAAGCTCCGCCCCCCAAGTGTGCCTATAGACCCACAACCGCGACTGCGACACACTTGTGGCTATGCGGGCAACAGCTTGCCGGCATCGGAGCAAAGGAAGTCACCCACCCCACGAGGAACGATTGCCATGGACAAGTACCTCACCGAAAGCGGCTGGAAGGCCGTCGTGCAGAAGTTCAAGGTCACCGACAATAACCTGCAGCGGGCCCTGGCCGCTTACGAGAAGCTCGCCGACGACAAGCACAAGGAGCGACTCGAGGCGCTCGACTCGGTCGACACGCTGGCCAGCAAGCTGAAGACGCTGCTGACCGATGGCGTCAAGACCGCCAAGGCGCAGAAGGCCAAGCCCGAGGTGGCGAAGAACCTGACTTCAGCGATCGACTACCTCACCGAGGTGATGGAGGCAAGCAAGGCCGAGCGCAAGCTGATCGAAGCTGCCAAGGACAAGGGCGCGGCGCAATCGAAAGCGCCCGAGCCACCGATGCTCGATCGCCTTGTCACGGTCGCGCAGACGATCTCCGGCTCGGCCGGCGGCCGGCTGCGCAAGGTGATGGCCATCGCGGCGAAGAAAGGCAGCAGTGGCTACAAGTCACTTTGGTTCTACAACTACGAGGCCGCGGCGCATTTTGTGCAGTTCCACACCGGTCAAGAGGAACGGCGCAAGATGACGAAGGCAACGAATGGCAAGCTCCCTTTCAAAGGCGATTCTGGTCACGGTGACTGGCAGATTTTCCCATTCGAAGCGTCGCTCAACAACGCCTGCCGCAAGGGCTGCCCTGACAAGGATCTGGTGACATTCCTGACGTGGATGGACGGCCAAATCCTCTACTCGATCAACGAGATGTCCCGTGTGCAGAGCGCCGGCGATGCCGTCGGCGGGGGCAGCGCCTTCGGGCCCTCGGTGGATGAATTCGTCACGCACGTGGGCAACCTCGCCAAAGATAGTTCGCACCTGTACTCGGCCGGTTACTGAGCGCCGCGTTCTGCTGCGGCACTACACCGTACAGGCGCGGCCTCGAAGCTTAAGGTCGAATGGGAGGTCAAGTACGGGTTCCCGACCGTCAAGGATTTCAAGTAGATCTGGCGAGGTGGCCTGCAGTCGCGTTAGCGTCACAAGACGAAGGAAAAAGTATGAGCAACTCCAAGTTCCTGAGTGACAGCGGCTGGAAAGACATCGCGGCCAAGAACAACGTCAAGGACAACGGCCTGCTGAGCCTGCTGAAGAAGCTGCCGGATCTCAAGCGAGTCGACGACGACAAGCATGACGACGCGCTGAAGCTGCTCGACGACGCGATCAAGCTCGCAGGTCAATTGCAGAAGGACAAGAAGACTGCGCCTGCGGCGGGCAAGTATCTCGACGAGCTGACGGCGGCGGCAGAGGCCGCGACACGTGAGGTCGCGAAGGCCAAGGCCGAGGCCGACAAGGCAGCCAAGGCCAAGGCCGAGGCGGAGAAAAAAACGCAAGCCGAAGCGGCGAAGAAAGGCGACGGCGAGGGCGACGACGAAGACCCGTCCGGTCTGCTGACGACCAAGCTCAAGCCGTTGCTGCTACAGGTGGCCAGGGGCGTGACGATGCAGGCGCTGGTGGCCAAGAGCGGCAAGCAGGTGGTGGTGATGCTGTCGCGCAAGCCGATCCCGCCGGCGCGACGCAAGATGCTCGCCGACGAACTGGGTGGCGGCAGCACCAAGTACTACCCCGGACATTGCGTCCTCGAGGCGGGTGCGACGACCTTCGTGCTGAAGGCCGAGGTGGCGGGCATGTCCAAGCTGATCAAGCTCGCGCTGCTCGAGCAGAC
>JANXZN010000246.1 GCA_025355545.1 Rhizobacter sp. | reverse complement strand
CCCGGCGAACGGGTCGAGATGGACGAGATCCTGGTCGAGATCGAAACCGACAAGGTCGTGCTCGAAGTGCCGGCTCCGGCCGCCGGCGTGATCGCGCAGCTCGTCAAGAACGACGGCGAGACCTGTATCGCCGAGGAAGTGATCGCGAAGATCGACACCGAACGCATCGAGGCCGTGAGCCCGCTCGACGTGAAGCCGGTGCCCGCCGCCGAAGCCGCGCCCGGGGCGTCGCCGGGCGTGATTCCGCCGCGCACGCCCGATACGGCCAGCGCCGCCCCGGCGATGCCCGCCGCCGCCAAGCTGATGGCCGACAACCGCATCCCGGCCGGGTCGGTGCCCGGCACCGGCAAGGACGGCCGCGTCACCAAGGGCGATGTGCTGGCCTCCCTCGAAGGCGGCGCGAAGCCGGTGGCGCTGACGCCACCCATGGTGGCGCGCGCGGCGCCGGCACCGAAGGCCGCGCTGCCTTCGGTGGCTGCGCCGCCGACGCAGTCTCTCGGCGAACGCCCCGAGCAGCGCGTGCCGATGAGTCGGCTGCGCGCACGCATCGCCGAGCGCCTGGTGCAGTCGCAGTCGACCAACGCGATCCTGACCACGTTCAACGAAGTGAACATGGCGCCGCTGATGGAGATGCGCAAGCGCTTCCAGGAAAAGTTCGAGAAGGAGCACGGCGTCAAGATCGGCTTCATGAGCTTCTTCGTGAAGGCCGCGGTGGCCGCGCTGAAGAAGTACCCGATCATCAACGCCTCGGTCGACGGAACCGACATCGTCTACCACGGCTACTTCGACATCGGCATCGCGGTCGGCTCGCCGCGCGGCCTGGTGGTGCCGATTCTGCGCAATGCCGACCAGATGAGCTTCGCCGACATCGAGAAGAAGATCGCCGAGTTCGCGAAGAAGGCCGGCGAAGGCAAGCTCTCGCTAGACGATCTGACCGGTGGCACCTTCTCGATCAGCAACGGCGGCACCTTCGGCTCGATGCTGTCGACGCCGATCATCAACCCGCCGCAGTCGGCGATCCTTGGCGTGCACGCCACGAAAGACCGCGCCGTGGTCGAGAACGGCCAGGTCGTGGTGCGGCCGATGAACTACCTCGCGATGTCGTACGACCATCGCATCATCGACGGCCGCGAAGCGGTGCTCGGGCTGGTCGCGATGAAGGAAGCGCTGGAAGATCCTGCGCGCCTTCTCTTCGACATCTGACATTCGACATCCGAGGATCGCACCTTGAGCAAAGCATTTGACGTGGTCGTCATCGGTGGCGGCCCGGGCGGCTACATCGCGGCGATCCGTGCCGCGCAGCTGGGCTTCAACACCGCCTGCATCGACGAGTGGAAGAACGACAAGGGCGGTCCGGCGCCTGGCGGCACCTGCACGAACGTGGGCTGCATTCCGAGCAAGGCGTTGCTGCAGTCGACCGAGCACTTCGAGCACGCCGGTCACAGCTTTGCCGATCACGGCATCGGCGTGGGCACGCTGTCGATCGACGTCGCCAAGATGCACGGCCGCAAGGCCGCCGTCGTGAAGCAGAACAACGACGGCATCCTGTACCTGTTCAAGAAGAACAAGGTCACGTTCTTCCACGGCCGGGGCTCGTTCGTCAAGCCGGGCGAGGACGGCTACGAGATTGCTGTCAGCGGCGCCAAGCCGGACGCGCTGACCGCGAAGCACGTGATCGTCGCGACCGGCTCGAACGCGCGCGCATTGCCGGGGGCGGCCTTCGACGAAGAGAACATCCTGTCGAACGACGGCGCGCTGCGCATTCCGGTGGTGCCGAAGACGCTGGGCGTGGTCGGCTCGGGCGTGATCGGGCTGGAGATGGGCTCGGTCTGGCGCCGGCTCGGCGCCGAAGTGACGGTGCTCGAGGCGCTGCCGAACTTCCTCGGAGCGGTCGACGAGCAGATCGCCAAGGAGGCGCACAAGGCGCTGACCAAGCAGGGCCTGAAGATCCAGCTCGGCGTCAAGATCAGCGAAGTCAAGTCCGGCGAGAAGGGTGTCAGCGTCGCCTACACCGATGCCGCCGGCAAGGAGCAGAAGCTCGATTGCGACAAGCTGATCGTCTCGATCGGCCGGGTACCGAACACGATCGGGCTGAACGCGCAGGGCGTGGGGCTGAAGCTCGACGAACGCGGCTTCGTCGCGGTCGACGCCGACTGCAGGGCGAATCTGCCGAACGTCTGGGCCATCGGCGACGTGGTGCGCGGCCCGATGCTCGCGCACAAGGCCGAGGAAGAGGGCGTGGCCGTGGCCGAGCGGATCAAAGGCCAGCATCCGCACATCGACTTCAACTGCATTCCGTGGGTGATTTACACGTCACCCGAGATCGCCTGGGT
>JANXZN010000153.1 GCA_025355545.1 Rhizobacter sp. | reverse complement strand
CGGCACCGGTGGCTGCCCCGGTCGCGCGGCCGCCGGCGGTCGCGCCGCCACCGGTGAGCGCGCCGGCATGGCCGCCAGCGCCGGTTGCGGCGGCCCCGGCGCCGGCACCGCAGGTCGAGAGCGCCGCGGTCGCCGCGCGCTTCCCCGATCCGGCCATCGGTTTTCGCACGCCGGCCTTCGAGCCGGGCCACCCGGGCTTCACCAGCAATGCCGAGTTGCGCACGCTGCTGCGCGGCCTGGCCCGCGACAGCGACGGGCGCGCCGGTGCGACGACGGTGCGGCTGCTGCAGGTCGGCAGTTCGCAGACCGGCGTGCCGCTCGAGGCGCTGCAATTCAGCCGCGCGTCGGTGGCACTGGCCGCGACCGGCGCCACCGCGCAGCCGGCGCGCCCGACCGTGCTGCTGATCGGCCAGCAGCACGGCGACGAGCCGGCCGGTGCCGAGGCGCTGATCGTGATCGCGCAGGAGCTGGCCGGCGGCGTGCTCGCGCCGGTACTCGACCGAATCGACGTCGTGATCCTGCCGCGCGCCAACCCCGACGGCGCGGCCGCCGGCACGCGCCTCACCGCCAGCGGCATCGACGCGAACCGCGATCACCTGCTGCTGCGCACGCCCGAGGCTCAGGCGGTGGCGCAACTGGCGCGCGAGTTCGACCCGGCGGTGGTCGTCGACGCGCACGAGTTCGCCGCGATCGGCCACTACCAGCAGAAGTTCGGCGCGGTCCAGCGCTTCGACGCACTGATCCAGTACGCGATGACGGCGAACCTGCCCGAGTTCGTCACCAAGGCCTCGGAGGAGTGGTTCCGCAAGCCGCTGGTGCAAGGCCTGAAGGCCCGGGGCCTGAGCGAGGAGTGGTATTACACGACCTCGGCCGACGCTGGCGACAGGAAGGTCTCGATGGGCGGTGTGCAGCCCGACACCGGCCGCAACGTGAACGGGCTGCGCAACGCGGTCAGCTTCCTGATCGAGACGCGCGGCGGCGGGCTCGGCCGGGCGCATCTGGCGCGCCGCGTGCAGACCCATGTGATTGCGATCGGGAGCGTGCTGCGCAGCGCCGCGGCGCGCGCCGACGACCTGCAGAAGCTGCGCCGTTTCGTCGCCGCCGACGTCGCCGCCAAGGCGTGCCACGGCGAGGTCGTCGTCGAGGCCGCCGCCACGCCCAGCGAATACAACCTGCGCATGCTGGACCCGCAGACCGGCGCCGACAAGACCGTCAACGTTGCCTGGGATTCGGCGCTGGAGCTGACGACCGTCAAACGCCGCGCGCGGCCCTGCGGCTACTGGCTGGGTGCCGACCAGGTCGACGCGGCGCTGCGTCTGCGTGCGCTGGGCGTGCAGGTGCAGCGGCTCGACGAGCCGGGCGCGTTGCGCGGCGAGGTCTATGCCGAGACCGCGCGCGAACTCGCCGCGCGCCGCGATGTGCGCGGCAGCATGGCCGACAGCGGCGGCGCCTTGATGGTCAAGGTCGACCTGGTGCCGGCGCTGGTCGACGTGGGCGCCGGCAGCTACTACATCGGCCTGGACCAGCCGCTCGCGAACCTGGTGATCGCCGCGATGGAGCCCGACACGCAGAACGGCTTCGTCGCGAACGGCATCGTCACGGAACTCAAGTCGCAGGCGCGGGTGCTGCTGCGGCCCGAGATCAAGATGACGGCCATGCCCTGACGCGCACGCGCAGATCGATGCACCATGTAAGGATCGCCATCCCGCGTCGACCCACTGCCATGAACTCGTCCGATACGATCCGCCCGGCCTTGCCCGCCGACCCGGCAGCGCAGCGTGCGGCGGCGCGCCGCGTCTACCGGCATCGCCTGCCGGTGCGGTTGATGCACTGGATCAACGTCGTCTGCCTGACGATCCTGCTGATGAGCGGCCTGACGATCTTCAACGCGCACCCGGCGCTGTACTGGGGGCGTGATTCGAGCTTCACCGACCCCTGGGTCTCGATCGGCGCGGTGCGCGCGCCGGGCGGCGGTATCCAGGGCGTCACGACGATCGCCGGCCACCGCTTCGCGACCGACGGCGTGTTCGGCGCGTCGACCGTCGGCGACGCCGCCACGAAGACCGCGCGCGCGTTCCCGTCGTGGGCGACGATCCCCGGGCCGCAGTGGCTGTCGATGGGCCGGCACTGGCACTTCTTCTTCGCATGGCTGTTCGTCGTCAACGGCATCGCCTACGTTCTGTACGCCCTTTTCAGCGGCCACCTGAAGCGCGACCTGCTGCCCACGCGCGGCGAGCTGCGCGGCATCGGCGGCTCGATCGTCGACCATCTGCGCCTGCGGCATCCGACCGGCGCCGCCGCGGCGCGCTACAACGTGCTGCAGAACCTGGCGTACCTGGTCGTGATCTTCGGGCTGCTGCCGCTGGTGATCGTCGCCGGCATGGCGATGTCGCCGCGGCTCGATGCGGTGTTCCCCGGCTGGATCGAGCTGCTCGGCGGGCGCCAGTCGGCGCGCACCTTGCACTTCCTCGCCGCGAGCGGCCTGCTGCTGTTCGTGCTGGTGCACCTGTTCGAAGTGCTGGTGAACGGCGCGTGGAATCAGATCCGCTCGATGCTCACCGGCTGGTACGCGTTGCCGCCCGAGAAGGAGGCCAAGCCATGATCCGCAAACCGATCGCCAGCGGGCGCAAGCTGGCGCCGAGCCGCCGCAGCGCGCTGCGCGGCGCGCTCGCCTCGGTTGGCGGGCTGGCGCTGGCCGGCTGCGACCGGCTCTCGAACAACGCCGCCTTCGTCGACGTGCTGAAGAGCGCGCAGCAGCTCAGCCATAGCGCGCAGCGCCTGGTCGCGGGCCGCAAGGCGATGGCGCAGGAGTTCACGCAGGCGGACGTCGCCGCGCACTTCAGGGCCAACGGCACGCTGGTGCCGGCCGATGCCGACTACCAGACGCTGATGCGCGGCCATTTCGCCGCCTGGAAGCTGCAGGTCGACGGTCTGGTCGAGAAGCCTGCGGCGTTCACGCTCGCCGAGTTGCGCGCGATGCCGTCGCGCACCCAGATCACGCGCCACGATTGCGTCGAGGGCTGGAGCACCATCGGCAAATGGAAGGGCGTGCAGCTGAGCCACGTGCTCGCGCAGGTCAAGCCCTTGCCGAATGCGAAGTACGTGGTGTTCCGCTGCGCCGACTCGATGGACGATCCGAGCGCGAATGCCGATTCCAGGTACTACGAAAGCGTCGACCTGGACGACGCCTACCACGTCCAGACCGTGCTCGCCTACGAACTGAACGACCAGCCGCTGCCGGTCAACAACGGCGCGCCGCTGCGCGTGCGCATCGAGCGCCAGCTCGGCTACAAGCACGCGAAGTACCTGATGCGGCTCGAGCTGGTCGAGCGCTTCGATCAGATCCGCGACGGCCAGGGCGGCTACTGGGAGGACAACGGCTACGAGTGGTATGCCGGCATCTGAAGCAGTGATCGGCCGCCTCGGCTAAGCTGATCCGACACTCAAGGAGTTTTTCGATGCGCAACGCATTCCGCTTCCTGGCCGCCGCCGCGGGCCTGTGGCTCGCCGCCACGGCCGCCCTCGCGGCCGAGCTGCCCTTCGACAAGGCGAAGTTCGAGGCCGCGCTGGCGCAGGGCCAGCCGGTGATCGTCGACTTCGCGGCCAGCTGGTGCCCGACCTGCAAGCAGCAGAAGCCGATCGTGCAAGGCCTGCTGAAGGAGAAGAAACTGCAGCCGGTGACCCTGTTCGTCGCCGATTTCGACACCGAGGACGCCCTGAAGAAGCAGCTCGGCGTGACGATGCAGAGCACCTTCGTCGTCTTCAAGGGCGGCAAGGAAGTAGGCCGTTCGACCGGCCAGACCCGGAAACAGGAAATCGCCGCATTGTTCGAGAAGGCGCTGTAGGCGTCGCTGCGGCGGCGCCCCGGGCCGACCATGGACTTCGGCCCGGGCACCTTCGCGCTCGGCTACCTGGCCGGCGTGCTGTCGACCTTGTCGCCCTGCGTGCTGCCGCTGCTGCCGATCCTGATCGCAAGCGCGCTCGCGCAGCACCGCTTCGGGCCGCTCGCGCTGGCGGCAGGGCTGACCCTGTCGTTCGCGCTGGTCGGCGTGTCGATCGCGACCCTGGGCGCATCGATCGGCCTCGACCAAGGCCTGCTGCGCAAGGCCGCGGCGTTGCTGTTGATCGGCTTCGGCGTGCTGCTGCTGGTGCCGGCGCTGCAGACGCGGTTCGCGCTCGCCACCGCCGGGGTCGGCGCGGCCGGCAACGGGCTGCTGGCGCGCCTGTCCGGCTCCGGCTGGGGTGGGCAGTTCATGGTCGGCCTCGTGCTCGGCCTGGTCTGGAGCCCCTGCGTCGGGCCGACGCTGGGGGCGGCGTCCACGCTCGCGTCACAGGGCCGCGACCTCGGCCAGATCGCGCTGCTGATGCTGCTGTTCGGCCTGGGCGCGGGCACGCCGCTGGTGCTGATCGGCAGCCTGTCGCGCGAGGCGATGGCGCGCGCGCGTGGCCGGCTGCTCAGCGCCGGCCAGCGCGGCAAATGGCTGCTCGGTGCGATCTTGCTGGTGATCGGCGCGGCGATCCTGAGCGGCGCCGACAAGCGCTTCGAGACCTGGGTGCTCGACCACTCGCCCGACTGGCTGACCGAGCTGACGACGCGCTTCTGAGCGCCCGCAGCGCGCCTTCAGCGGCGCTTGCCCAAGATCCCGCCGAGCACGCCGCGGATGATCTCGCGGCCGACGCTCGAGCCGATCGTGCGCACCGCGGAGCGCGCCGCAGCCTCCGCCAGCCCTTCGTGCTTGCCGCCGCGCGGGCCGGTGCTGCCGAACAGTACGTCGCGCAGGCCGCCGAGCAGGCCGCCGTCGGCGTTCGACGTCGCCGAGGGCCCGCCGGGCAGGCTGGTGGTGCCGGTCGGCGGGATCGTCGTCGCCGGGGCCGCGCCGGCGCTCGCCTCGGCGCGGCCCTTGAGCTTCTCGTAGGCCGAGTCGCGGTCGACCGTCTTCTCGTAGACGCCGGCCACCAGCGAGCCGGCGATCAGGGCCTTGCGTTGGTCCGGTGTGATCGGGCCGATCTGGCTGCCGGGAGGGATCACGAACACGCGCTGCGTCACGCTCGGCCGGCCCTTCTCGTCGAGCAGGCTGACCAGTGCCTCGCCGACCGCGAGCTCGGTGATCGCGGTCTCGATGTCCAGCCCCGGGTTCGCGCGCATCGTGCTCGCCGCCGCCTTCACCGCCTTCTGGTCGCGCGGCGTGAAGGCGCGCAGCGCGTGCTGCACGCGGTTGCCGAGCTGCGCCAGCACGGTGTCGGGGATGTCGAGCGGGTTCTGCGTCACGAAGTAGACGCCGACGCCCTTGCTGCGCACCAGCCGCACGACCAGCTCGATGCGCTCGATCAGCGCCTCCGGCGCGTCGTTGAAAAGCAGGTGGGCTTCGTCGAAGAAGAACACCAGCTTCGGTTGATCGAGATCGCCGACTTCGGGCAACTGCTCGAACAGTTCGCTGAGCATCCACAGCAGGAAGGTCGCGTACAGCCGCGGGTTGTTCATCAGCTGGTCGGCGGCGAGGATGTTGACGACGCCCCGCGGCGTCGACGGACCGCACCTAGGCGCCGCGGCGCCCCCTTGGGGAGCCGGCGCCGAAGGCGACGTGGGGGCTCTATCCCCGTCCACGGTCTGCATGAAATCGGCGATGTTGAGCATCGGCTCGCCGAAGAAGCGGTCGCCGCCCTGGCTGTCGATCTGCAGGATGCCGCGCTGGATCGCGCCGATGCTGGCGGCGCTGACGTTGCCGTAGCCGGTCGTGAAGTGGCTCGCGTTGTCGCCGACGTACTGCAGCATCGCGCGCAGGTCCTTCAGGTCGAGCAGCAGCAAGCCATTGTCGTCGGCGACCTTGAAGACAAGCTGCAGCACGCCCTGCTGGATCTCGTTCAGCGCCAGCATGCGGGCGAGCAGCAGCGGGCCCATGTCGCTGACGGTGGCGCGCACCGGGTGGCCGTCCGCTTTCTTGTCGTTCGCGTAGACGTCCCACAGCGTCGCCGGGCAGGCGAGCGACGGCGACGGCTCGATGCCGCGCTCCTTCAGCACCGCGGCGAGCTTGGCACCCACCGTGCCGGCCTGCGTGATGCCGGTCAGGTCGCCCTTCACGTCGGCCATGAACACCGGCACGCCGAGGCGGCTGAAGTTCTCGGCCAGCGTCTGCAGGGTGACGGTCTTGCCGGTGCCGGTGGCGCCGGTGATCAGGCCGTGGCGGTTCGCCAGCGCGGGCAGCAGAAAGCACTCCAGCTTGTCGTGCTTGGCGATCAGGATCGGCTCGGCCATCGTGAACCTCCGGGGCGGGGCGCGTGACCCCAAGTAAAATTGCAGTCTATCGAACAACATCGCAGCCCGGCATCGGCCGGCCTGCAAACGAGGAAGCTTCATGGCCGGTCATTCCAAGTGGGCCAACATCCAGCACCGCAAGGGCCGCCAGGACGAGAAGCGCGGCAAGATCTGGACCCGCGTGATCCGCGAGATCACGGTCGCGGCACGCCAGGGCGGTGGCGACCTGGCGATGAACCCGCGCCTGCGCCTGGCGGTCGAGAAGGCCAAGGCCGCGAACATGCCGGCCGACACCGTCAAGAAGAACATCGACAAGGCCACCGGCAACCTCGAGGGCGTGAGCTACGAGGAGATCCGCTACGAGGGCTACGGCATCGCCGGCGCCGCGATCATCGTCGACTGCATGACCGACAACCGGGTTCGCAGCGTCGCCGAGGTGCGCCACGCGTTCAGCAAATACGGCGGCAACATGGGCACCGAAGGGTCGGTGGCGTTCCAGTTCAAGCATGTCGGCCAGTTCGTGTTCGCGCCCGGCGCGAGCGAAGACAAGGTCATGGAAGTGGCGCTCGACGCCGGCGCCCACGACGTGGTCACCGACGACGACGGTGCGATCGAGGTGCTTTGCGCGCCGCCCGAGTTCGAGGCCGTGAAGGCCGCGCTCGAAGCCGCCGGGCTGAAGCCCGACGTGGCCGAGGTCACGATGCGGGCCGAGAACGCGATCGCCCTGTCGGGCGAGGACGGCCAGCGCATGCAGAAGCTGATCGACATGATCGAAGACCTGGACGACGTGCAGGCGCTGTACCACAACGCCGAGATTTCAGAATGAAGAGCGCGGCGCAATGAAGGTCCTGGTGATCGGCAACGGCGGCCGCGAGCATGCGCTGGCCTGGAAGCTGGCGCAGTCGCCGCGGGTGCAGGCGGTGTTCGTCGCGCCCGGCAACGGCGGCACCGCGGCCGACCCGAAGCTGACGAACGTCGCGATCAGCGATCACGCCGCGCTGGCCGACTTCGCGCAGGCCGAGAAGGTCGCGCTCACCGTCGTCGGCCCCGAAGGCCCGCTGGCCGGCGGCATCGTCGATGTGTTCCGCGCGCGCGGCCTGCGCGTGTTCGGCCCGACGCGGGCCGCGGCGCAGCTCGAGAGCTCGAAGGCCTTCGCGAAGGCCTTCATGCAGCGCCACGCGATCCCGACCGCGGCCTTCGCGACCTTCAGCGATGCGGCCGCGGCGCATGCGTATGTGGATGCCGAAGTCGGCAAGAGCGGCGCGCCGATCGTCATCAAGGCCGATGGCCTGGCGGCCGGCAAAGGCGTGGTCGTCGCGATGAGCCTGCCGCAGGCGCACCAGGCGATAGCCTGGATGCTCAGCGCCGACGACAACCGGCTCGGCGTGCAGCACAACACCGGCAAGGGTGGCGATCGACAGCCGCGTGTCGTGATCGAGCAGTTCCTCGAGGGCGAGGAGGCGAGCTTCATCGTGATGTGCGACGGCAAGAACGTGCTGCCGCTCGCGACCAGCCAGGATCACAAGCGCCTGCTCGACGACGACGAGGGCCCGAACACCGGCGGCATGGGCGCGTACTCGCCCGCGCCGGTCGTCACGCCGGACGTGCACGCCAGGGTGATGCAGGAGATCATCCACCCGACGATCGCCGGCATGGCCGAGGACGGCATCGTCTTCACCGGCTTTCTTTACGCCGGCCTGATGATCGACGCCGCCGGCCAGCCGCGCACGGTCGAATTCAACTGCCGCCTCGGCGACCCCGAAACGCAGCCGATCATGATGCGGCTCGAGAGCGATCTGGTCGACGTGCTGATGCACGCCACCGACGGCACGCTGGACCAGGTCGAGCTCGAATGGGACCGGCGCGTCGCGCTCGGCGTCGTGATGGCCGCGAAAGGCTACCCGCTCGATCCGCGCAAGGGCGACGCGATCAGCGGGCTGCCGGCGAATGCGGCCGACGCCTGTGTTTTCCACGCCGGCACCGCGCCGGCCGAAGGTGCACCGGTGACCGCGGGCGGGCGGGTGCTGTGCGTCACGGCGCTCGGCGATTCGGTCAAGCTCGCGCAGCAGCGTGCCTACGACCTGCTGCGCGGCATCCATTTCGATGGCGCGCAATACCGGCGCGATATCGGCTACCGCGCGATCAGGCGTTGAACATAAGCACCCAGGCGGTTCGCGACTACCTGCTGGACCTGCAGGCGCGCATCGTCGCGGCGATCGAGGCCGAGGACGGTCAGCCCTTCGTCACCGATGCCTGGCAGCGCGAGCCCGGCGGCAAGCTCGAGGGCGAGGGCCTCTCGCGGTTGCTCGAAGGCGGTGCGCTGATCGAGCGCGGCGGCTGCAGCTTCTCGCAGGTCAAGGGCAGGGCGCTGCCGCCGTCGGCGACGCAGCACCGACCCGAACTCGCGGGTGCGCCGTTCGAGGCGATGGGCGTGTCGCTGGTGTTCCATCCGCGCAACCCGTTCGTGCCGACGGTGCACATGAACGTGCGCATGCTCGCGGCCTTGCCCGCCGGCGGCGCACCGGTCAGCTGGTTCGGCGGCGGCATGGACCTGACGCCGTACTACGGTTTCGAGGACGACGCGGCCCACTTCCATCGCGTCAACCGCGACGCACTTGCACCGTTCGGGAGCGAGCTGTACCCGCGCTTCAAGCGCTGGTGCGACGCGTACTTCTTCCTGAAACACCGCGACGAGCCGCGCGGCATCGGCGGCGTGTTCTTCGACGATTTCGCCGAGCTCGGCTTCGAGCGCAGCTTCGCGATGCTGCGCGCGGTCGGCGATGCGTTCCTGCCCGCCTACCTGCCGATCCTGCAGCGCCGCAAGGCAATGCCCTGCGGCGCGCGCGAGCGCGAGTTCCAGACCTACCGGCGCGGCCGCTATGTCGAGTTCAACCTGGTGTACGACCGCGGCACGCTGTTCGGCCTGCAGTCCGGCGGGCGCACCGAGAGCATCCTGATGTCGATGCCGCCGGTCGTGACCTGGCGCTACGACTGGCGGCCCGAGCCCGGCACGCCCGAGGCGCGGCTGTACAGCGACTTCCTGCGCCCGCGCGACTGGGCCGATTGGACGCCGACTTGAAGAAGACCGGCCAACGCATCGGCATCTTCGGCGGCAGCTTCGACCCGGTGCACAACGCCCACGTCGCGCTCGCGCGGCTCGCATTGGCCGAACTGCGGCTCGATGAGCTGATCTGGGTGCCCGCCGGTCGGCCGTGGCAGAAGGCACGCGCGCTCACGCCGGCGGTTCATCGCGAGGCGATGCTGCGGCTTGCGATGGAGGGCGAGCTGCGCTTCACGCTGGCGCGCGCCGAGATCGAACGCGATGGCCCGAGTTTCACCGTCGACACGGTGCGGGGGCTGCAGGCGCAGCGCCCCGATGTCAGCTGGTTTCTCGTCATCGGACAGGACCAGTACGCCGCCTTCCACACCTGGCAGGATTGGCAGGAACTGCTGGGGCGCGTCACGCTGGCGATTGCCAACCGCCCGGACGCGCCGCCGAGCGCTGACCCGCAGGTGCGGCTGGGCGCGCACACGACGGTGGCGCTGCCGATGATGGACGTCTCGTCGACCGACATCCGCGAACGCATCGCCCACGGCCAGGGCATCGACGATCTGGTGCCGGCCCCGGTGGCGAGCTATATTGCCCGCCATCACCTCTATCAAGACCCACCTTCGCCCAGGAGCTGAATGGACATTCGTAAACTGCAACGCGTCATCGTCGATGGACTGGAAGACGTCAAGGCCCAGAACATCGTGGTGTTCAACACCGAGCACCTGTCGGCCCTGTTCGAGCGCGTCATCATCGCCTCGGGCACGAGCAACCGGCAGACCAAATCGCTGGCCTCCAGCGTTCGCGATGCAGTCAAGACCGCGGGCTACCCGGTGCCGCGCACCGAGGGCGAGAGCAACGGCGAATGGATCATCGTCGACTGCGGCGCAGCCGTCGTCCACGTGATGCAGCCGACCATCCGCGACTACTACCACCTCGAAGAGATCTGGGGCGACAAGCCGGTGAAGATGAAGCTCGACCTCACGCCGGTGCGCCTGGTCAAG
>JANXZN010000097.1 GCA_025355545.1 Rhizobacter sp. | reverse complement strand
GCCGCGGCGCGTGCCGGCCTGCGCGGCGTCGGCGCCGATCTGCACCAGCGCGAGCTGCAGCTGCTCGGCGCCGATCGGCCGCTGCGACTGCTCGTACAGGGCCTGCAGCAGATGCATCGCGTGCGCGGCGTTCGCCTTCGGCCCCTCGACGCGGAAGAACTCGTTGCGCCGCGAGACGCTCACGTCGAGCAGGCGTTCAATGCTGCGCAGGTGCTCGTCGACGCTGCCGCACAGGTGCGCGAGCCTGGCGTTGTCGCGCGGTTCGAAGGAGTGGCGAAGGATCAAGGCGCTGGGTTCGTGGTTCGCAGCCTCGATTGTCGCCTGCCGAACGTGGCGTTGTCGGCAGCGGCGGCCGCTGCGCCGCGGCCGCCACGCGCGCGCCGCGAGGTGGCTACTGCACAATGCGCGTCGATGTCCATCAAGCCGCTTGCGTTCGCCACCGCCGCCCGCGCACTGGCCCGCTGCGGCATCGTCGCGGGGCTCGCCTGGGCCGCCGCGGCGCTGCCGGTGCGTGCGGCGGACGATCACGTGCTGGTGATCGACAAGGCCGTGTCGGTGCAGAGCGTCGGCAACCCGGGGGCGTACACCGAGGTCGCGCTGCCGGTGCGGCTGCCGGACGACTGGGCCGTGACGCGCCCGCGCTTCGAGGGCAGCGTCTGGTACCGCACCGGCTTCGACCGGCCGGCCGGCGGCGATTCGCACGAGCTGATGGCGCTGTACATCGAGCGCGCCTGCAGCAATCTCGAGGTCTACCTGAACGGCAACCACATCTTCAGCGGCGGACGCATGAGCGAGCCGGTGACGCGCAACTGCCACTACCCGCAGCTGATCACGCTGCCGGCCGCGCTGCTGCAGGACAAGGGCAACCTGCTCGACGTGCAGCTGCAGGGCCATGCGCTGCCGCGCGTCGCGTCGCGCCAGCGCGCGGGCGGGATCTCGGCGCTGAAGATCGGCCCGCACGCGCTGCTGACGCGCGAGTACGACCTGCGCTACTTCTGGCGCGTCAGCGCGGTGGAATTCGCGAATCTCGCGCTCGCGGTGCTGGGCTGCGTGATGATCGGCCTGGGCTGGATGAACCGGCGCGAGGCCTACCTCGGCTACTTCGGCTGGTTCTGCGTGGTCTGGGGAGCGCTGTCGGCGCGCCTGTGGTGGCGCGACATGCCCTGGGACACCGGCGTGATGGAGTTTCTGTTCTGCACCGGCTTCGCGCCGCTGGTCGCGCTCGGGGTGCAGTTCCTGCTCAGCTTCGCCGGCTTGCGCTCGCGCTGGATCGAGAACGCGCTGGTCGCGCAATGGGTGCTGCTGCCGGCCACGCTGCTGCTGGCCGGGCCCGGTCGCCTGTTCGCGCTGGCCAGCCTCTGGTACGGGGTGCTCGCGGTCGAGGTCGTCGCCGCGACCGGGCTGTACCTGGTCGTGACCTGGCGCGCCAGGCGCCAGGACTTCTGGTCGATGACGGCGATGCTCGGCGCGGTGGTCGCGCTGCTCGGCTTCGAGTTCGCGGGCCAGTACGACCTGCTGCCGAACCTGAGCGTGCCGCTGCTGCAGATCGCGCTGCCGCTGGTGTTCCTCGCGGTGGCGATGCGCCTGCTGCAGGTCTTCGCGCGCGCGCTGCGCACCGCCGAAGCCGGGCGCGAGAACCTTGAGGGCCGGGTCCACGAAATCACCGCCGAGATCGAGCGCAACTTCGCGCAGCTCGCCGAGCTGCGCGTCGAACAGGTCACCGAGAAGGAGCGCAAGCGCATCGCCGCCGACCTGCACGACGACCTCGGCGCGAAGCTGCTGACCATCGTGCACACCAGCGAATCGGAGCGCATCTCGACCTTGGCGCGCGAGGCGCTCGAAGAGATGCGGCTGTCGGTGCGCGGCCTGACCGGCAAGCCGATGCGCCTGGCCGATGCGCTCGCCGACTGGCGCGCTGAAACCGTCTCGCGCCTCGGCCAGGCCAACATCGAGGCCGACTGGCGCGGCCCGACCGAAGAGATCGAGCAGCTGCTGCCGGCGCGCGGCTTCGTGCAGACCACGCGCATCCTGCGCGAGGCCGTCAGCAACATCATCAAGCACAGCGGCGCGTCGCATTGCAAGGTGCGCTGCGCGATCAGCGAGCGGCAGTTCGGCCTGACGGTGCAGGACAACGGCAAGGGCATCCCGATGGAGCTCGACGGCAAGCTCGACCGCGGCCACGGCATGGCCGGCATGAAGCACCGCGCCAAGCAGATGCAGGGCCAGTGCCTGGTCGAATCGGGCGCCGGATATGGCACCGTGATAAGGCTCACGCTTCCGTTGTGAGGCGGGCTACAGTGCGCCGGGGCTAAGCCGATAGCACCAATACGATGACCGAGAGCGCGGCTTTCGCGCGGCGCCTTTCCCTGGCGCGTTGACCCTGAGGTGTCCCGATGGACAACATCCTGCTGCTCGAAGACCTGCCGGAGATCCGTTCCTGGCTCAAGGTGCTGATCAAACAAGTGTTTCCGAACGACCAGATCCACGAAGCCGCGCGCGTGCACGACGCGCTCGCGCTGGTGACGGCGGTGAAATTCAAGCTCGCGCTCGTCGACCTCGGCCTGCCCGACGGTTCGGGGGTGGACGTGGTCGCCGCGCTGCGCGAGGCGCAGTCCGAATGCCAGTCGGTGGTGGTGACGATCCACGACGACGACGATCACCTGTTCCCGGCCCTGCAGGCGGGCGCGTTCGGCTACCTGTTGAAGGAGCAGGCGCGCGAGCTGATCGCCGAGCAGCTCAACCGCATGAGCCAGGGCGAGCCGCCGTTGAGCCCGTCGATCGCGCGCCGCGTGATCTCGCACTTCGCGGCACAGACGCGCCCGCAGGAGCGGCCGCAGAACATGCCGCACGTGGCGCTCACCGACCGCGAGAACGAGGTGCTGCTGCGGGTCGCGAAGGGCTTCACCTTGCCCGAGATCGGCGTGCAGCTGAACCTGTCGCGCCACACCATCGCCGACTACGTCAAGCAGATCTACCGCAAGCTCAACGTCAGCTCGCGCGCCGAGGCGGCGCTCGAGGCTCAACGTCTGGGTTTGTTCCGCCGCTCCTGATCCACCGCAGATAATGCGGCGATGATCGGACGACTCACCGGCACGCTCGCGGAAAAATCGCCCCCGCAACTGCTCATCGACGTGAACGGTGTCGGCTACGAAGTCGACGTACCGATGAGCAGCTTCTACAACCTGCCCGGCCTCGGCGAGCGCGTCACCTTGCTGACGCACTTCGTCGTGCGCGAAGACGCGCAGGTGCTGTTCGGCTTTCTGACGCACGACGAGCGCGCGACCTTCCGGCTGCTCGTGAAGATCTCGGGCGTGGGCCCGCGCACCGCGCTGTCGATCCTGTCGGGCCTGAGCGTCAATGAGCTCGCGCAGGCCGTCGGCCTGCAGGAGAGCGCGCGCCTCGTGAAGGTGCCCGGCATCGGCAAGAAGACCGCCGAGCGGCTGCTGCTCGAACTCAAGGGCAAGCTCGGCGACGCGATCGCCGCACCGGCCAGCGTCGCCAGCCACGCGCAGGGCGACATCCTGCAGGCGCTGCTCGCCCTCGGCTACAGCGACCGCGAGGCCGCCGCCGCGCTGAAGGCCTTGCCGGCCGACGTCGGCGTCAGCGACGGCATCAAGCTCGCGTTGCGGGCGCTCGCAAAGTAACGCCCCCGGTCATCTCAGTGTTTGTGCTCGGCTGCCGCCTCGCCGGCGGCCGTCGGCGCCTCGACGTTCACGGTGACCTCGACCTCGCCGGCCTTCTCGAACTTCAGCGTCATCGGGAACTTGTCGCCCGCCTTCAGCGGCGCTTTCAAGCCGACGAACATCAGGTGGAAGCCACCGGGCTTGAGCTCCACTTTCTTGCCGGTGGGTAGCCCGATGCCGTCGACCTGGCGCATGCGCATCACGTCGCCCTCCATGCTCATCGAGTGCAGCTCGACGCTGGCCGACACGGCGGCGGTGGCTGACACCAGCTTGTCGTCACGGCCCTTGTTGTCGAGCGACAGGTAGCCGCCACCGGTGGGCTGGCCGGCCACCGTGGCGCGCGCGTACGGGTGGCCGATGTCGATCTCGCCGAGCTTGAACGAGTGGGCGTGCGCGAAGGCGCTCGCGAGGGCCAGAGCGGCAGCGGACAGGATCAGTTTCGATTTCATGGTTCAAGACTCCTTCAGAGGTCAAACCGCAGTTCGGCGTTGTAGCTGCGCTGCGGGTAGGGGTGGAAGTTCCAGTACTGGTAGTTGTTCAGGTTGTCGATGCCGACCGCGGCCGACCACTGCCGCGTGATCTGCCAGCGCACGCGCAGGTCGGTCGTGAAGTATTTGCTGACGCCCTGGTAGGTGTAGCCGTTCACATCGGCATTGTTCAGCGTGCGGTATTGCGCGCCGCTGTAGCGCGCGCCGTAGGCCACCGACCACTGCGCGTCGAAGCGGTAGCCTGCAGGCCGGGCGACGCGGCCAGCGCAGGTGCAGCCCGCACTCGCGCGGGCGATGCAAACCCGGCAGCTGCGGTCGGATCAGGCCAAGACCGGCGGCCCGTGCTCAAGCCGCGCCGCCCAGTTCGCGCTGGCATCGGGCGCCTGCGACGACGGGTGCGCGCGCGGCGGCGCCGCATCGCGCAGCAGCGCCGGTGCCGGCGCGAACGCGGGCGGGGTGAGCTGCGCCAGCGCCGCCAATGCGGTCAGCGCGCACTGCTCGTCGCCGTGGTCCGACGGGTGATCGGGCGCCGGCTCGTGTCCATCGGCGCCAGCCAGCGGCTGCAAAGACACACCGTAGACAGTGCAGACCTCCATCAGCGTCTTGCCCTGCATCTGCGCCGAGGCGCTGGCCAGCCACGGCATCGCCGACTTCAACAGCAATGCGGCGGCGAAGACCCAGAGGGCCCAGCGCGACGACGGTTGGCGCAAGTTCATGGCGGGGCGATTGTGTCAGAGCCTGTCGGCAGGGGCGGTCGATAATGCGCCATGGCGATCCAGACCGATGATTTCGAGCCCGCGCGACGCGCCGACCACCGCGTCGTCAGCGCGGCGCCCGCGTCCCCGAACGAAGAGGCGATCGAGCGCGCGCTGCGGCCCAAGGGCCTGGCCGAATACGTGGGTCAGGCGAAGGCCCGCGAGCAGCTCGAAATCTTCATCGGTGCCGCGAAGATGCGCAGCGAGGCGATGGACCACGTGCTGCTGTTCGGCCCGCCGGGCCTGGGCAAGACCACGCTGAGCCACATCATCGCCAACGAACTCGGCGTGAACCTGCGCCAGACCTCCGGGCCGGTGCTCGAAAAACCGAAAGACCTGGCCGCGATCCTGACCAACCTGGAGCGCAACGACGTGCTCTTCATCGACGAGATTCATCGCCTCTCGCCGGTCGTCGAAGAAATCCTCTACCCCGCGCTGGAGGATTACCAGATTGACATCATGATCGGCGAAGGCCCCGCCGCGCGCTCGATCAAGCTCGACCTGCAGCCCTTCACGCTGATCGGCGCGACCACCCGCGCCGGCATGTTGACGAACCCGCTGCGCGATCGCTTCGGCATCGTCGCCAGGCTGGAGTTCTACACGCCCGAAGAGCTCGCGCGCATCGTGCACCGCTCGGCCGGGCTGCTCAAGGTGCCGACCGACGCCGAAGGCGCGTTCGAGATCGCGCGCCGCTCGCGCGGCACGCCGCGCATCGCGAACCGGCTGCTGCGCCGCGTGCGCGACTACGCCGACGTGAAGGCCGACGGCCGCATCGGCAAGGCGCTGGCCGACAAGGCGCTGAAGATGCTCGACGTCGACGCCCACGGCCTGGACGTGATGGACCGCAAGCTGCTCGAAGCCGTGATCCACCGCTTCGACGGCGGCCCGGTCGGGCTGGACAACGTGGCGGCCGCGATCGGCGAGGAGCGCGACACGCTCGAGGACGTGATCGAGCCCTACCTGATCCAGCAGGGCTACCTGCAGCGCACGCCGCGCGGGCGGATGGCCACACCGGCGGCGTACCGGCATCTGGGCGTCGTGCCGCCCAAGGGCAGCCCGGACCTGTTCGTCGAAGGGCTCGAATGAGCCGGCGCCCCTTGGCATTCTGAGCCGGCGTCACCGCGCTGGCGGCCTGGCTGCTCCTCGATGCGCAGGCCGCCGATGCGGCCCCGGCAACATTGCGCATCGAGCTCCACACGGTCCCGACGCTGGCCTCGAGCTTGCCGCAGCTGCTGGCCGGCAGCACCGAAGGTGCCGCGGCGACGACGATCGCCGGTGCCTAGCTTGCGCTCTATCCGGATTGCAATCTGCGCCTGATCGGCGCCACCCGCTCGGAACCCGGCTCGCAGCGAATCTTCATCGGCGATGCCGATGTGCTGACCTCTGCCGATGCGGGCCGGGAATACTTCGATCGACTGCGCAAAGCGGGCGTCGATGCCGTGCTCACCACGTTCCCCGGGGCTCGCCACGGCTCTGACAATGGCGCGAGCGCGCAGTTGGTGCGCATTCCCGGTGTGCCGACGGCCGCGCGCTGCCAGACCGAGGAATTCGAGCCCGGCAGGATCGTCAACGCCGACACCGACGCAGCGACCCGAGCCGCCGTCGCGCCGTTCCTGACGGGACGCTTCGGCCTCAAGCGCTGAGGACCGCGGCGCGGCGAGTCTGGTCGCGTCGTCAGATCAGGTCTTCGTTGGCCAGGCGGTGGTAGCGCACCGCGCACATCGCGCCCAGTCGCGTCGCGACCTCGGTGATGTGCGCGACCGCGGCGTCGTTGGGCGCGTAGACGATCAGCCAGCCGGCACCTTCTTCGGCGAACGCGAGGTAGCGGCGCATCAGCGTGATCTCGTAGCCGAAGCCGGCCGCGCCGCTGGCGGTGCGCACGCGCTCGCGCAGCCGCGGTGTCGCCTCGACGGCGAGGTAGGCGAGGATGTCTTCGTCGGTGAAACCGGCGCCGTGCAGCGCCGCGACCGCCTCGGCGCCGACCGCATCGTCCTTGAACGCGAGCACGACGTGCCCGACCGGGTTCAGGATGCCGCTGGTCTTGCTGATGTCTTCCTTGGTCAGGCGCTTGATGCTCATCTCGATGTCTCCTGAATTGGCCCGCGAGGCAGTCTAGACACCGTGACGCGCCGTTGACAAGCCCCTGTTCAGTGACCCTTGTGCCGCTGCTGCCAAGCCAGCAGTTCGCCGACGAAGCCGCGGCGGAACGCGACCACGCAGATGACGAAGATCGCACCGATGATGACGTTGATCCACGAGCCGACCTGGTCGGCGAGGAAATCCTGCAGCCCGATGATCGTGAACGCACCGATCACCGGGCCGGCGAAGGTGCCCATGCCGCCGAGCAGCGTCATCAGGATCACCTCGCCCGACAGCGACCAGTGCGCGTCCGTCAGCGACGCGAAGCCCAGCACCAGCGTCTTCATCGAACCGGCCAGGCCGGCCAGCGCGGTCGACAGCACGAACGCGAGCAGCTTGTAGCGGTCGACGTCGTAGCCGAGCGAGACCGCGCGCGGTTCGTTCTCGCGGATCGCCTTCAGCACCTGGCCGTAGGGCGAGTGCACGATGCGGATGATGAACAGGAACACCGCGACGAACACCGCGAGCACGACGTAGTACAGCACGCGGTCGTTCTCCAGCTCGATCAGCCCGAACAGCTTGCCGCGCGGCACGCCCTGCAGGCCGTCCTCGCCGCCGGTGAACGGCGCCTGCAGGAACACGAAGTACAGCATCTGCGCCATCGCCAGCGTGACCATTGCGAAGTAGATACCCTGGCGGCGGATCGCGATCAGCCCGATGACGAGCCCGCACAGCGCCGCCACCCCGGTGCCGGCGAGCACGCCGAGTTCGGGCGGCAGGTGCGCCGAGCGCACCAGCCAGCCGGTAGCGTAGGCGGCCGCCCCCAGGTACGCGGCGTGACCGAACGACAGCAGGCCGGTGTAGCCGAGCAGCAGGTTGAACGCACAGGCGAAGATCGCGTAGCACAGCGCCTTCATCATGAACACCGGGTACAGGCCGATAAACGGTGCGGCGAGCAGCAGCGCCAGGCCGATCCACAGGGCGATCCGGCTGCGCCGCGTGATTGACGACACCCCGCTCGCCGAGTCCGGCGAGCGATCATCCGGGAGGGTCGGGCCTTGCTTGGGGCGGCCCGGCGCGGCGGCCCGTGCGGATTCGTTCATCACTTCTCCTTCCCGAACAGCCCGGCCGGCCGGATCATCAGCACGATCGCCATGATCACGAACACGACGATGCTCGAGGCCTCGGGGTAAAACACCTTGGTCAGGCCCTCGATGATGCCCAGCGCCAGGCCGGTCAGGATCGAGCCCAGGATCGAACCCATGCCGCCGATCACGACGACCGCGAACACGACGATGATCAGGTTGCTGCCCATCAGCGGCGTGACCTGAATGACCGGCGCGGCGAGCACGCCGGCGAACGCCGCCAGCGCACAGCCACCGCCGTAGGTCAGCATCACCATCACCGGCACGTTGATGCCGAAGGCCTGCACCAGCGCCGGGTTCTCGGTGCCGGCGCGCAGGTAAGCCCCGAGCCGGGTGCGCTCGATCAGGAACCAGGTGCCCAGGCACACCGTCAGCGAGGCGAACACGACCCAGGCACGGTAGTTCGGCAGCACCATGAAGCCGAGGTTGGTGGCGCCCTCGAGCAGTTCCGGCACCGGGTAGGACTGGCCCGAGACGTCGAACCAGTAGCGGAACAGCCCCTCCCCGATCAGCGCCAGGCCGAAGGTCAGCAGCAGGCCGTAGATCGGGTCGATCTAGTACAGGCGCTGCAGCAGCGTGCGCTCGATCACGACGCCGAGTGCACCCACCACCAGCGGCGAGAGGATCAGCGCGAACCAGTAGTTGATGCCGAACCGGTCGAGCGCGATGAACGCGACGTACGCGCCGATCATGTACAGCGCGCCGTGTGCGAAATTGACGATGCCCAGCAGCCCGAAGATCACCGCCAGCCCCAGGCTCAGCATCGCGTAGAACGAGCCGTTCACGAGGCCGAGCAGCAGTTGACCGAGAAAGGCCTGGATCGGGATGCCGAAGATGTCCATTTGTTTTGTGCAGTGATCAGCGAGGCGAGCCCGGCGCCGGGCCGCCCCAAGGCGGGCGAGACCCCCGCGGGGGGTCAAGTGCGGTAACCCGCGCTCGGAGGGCTGTCATTCCTTGCGTTACTTCCAGGCGGCGCACCTCGATTCGGCCTTCGTCGTGAAGGCGTCTTCACCCTTGGTCGTCGCCACCACGTTGTAGTAGTCCCACGGCGTGGTCGACTGGGCCGGCGTCTTGACCTGCATCAGGAACATGTCGTGCACCATGCGGCCGTCGGCGCGCACGTAACCGCCCTTCGCGTACATGTCGTTGACCTTGCTGTCGCGCATCTTGGCCATGACCTTCTCGCCGTCATCGGTGCCGGTGGCCTTGACGGCGGCCAGGTAGAACTGCGCGACCGAGTAGTCGGCGGCCTGGATCGACGACGGCATGCGCTTGAACTTCTCGAAGAAGCGCTTGGCCCAGGCACGCGACTCGGCCGACTGGTTCCAGTACCAGCTGTCGGTCAGGTACATGCCCTGCGTCGCCTTCAGGCCGAGTGCGTGCACGTCGTTGATGAACATCAGCAGGCCGGCCAGCTTCATCGTCTTGGTGATGCCGAACTCGTTCGCGGCCTTGATCGCGTTGATCGTGTCGCCGCCGGCGTTCGCCAGGCCCAGGATCTCGGCCTTGCTCGACTGCGCCTGCAGCAGGAACGACGAGAAATCGCTCGCCGACAGCGGGTGACGCACCGAGCCGACGACGCTGCCGCCCGCCGCCTTGACGGCGGTGGTGGCATCCGCCTGCAACGCCGAGCCGAAGGCATAGTCGGCGGTCAGGAAATACCAGCTCTTGCCGCCGGACTTGACCACCGCCGGGGCCGTGCCCTTGGCCAGCGCGGTGGTGTCGTAGGCGTAGTGGATGGTGAACGGCGAGCACTGCTCGTTGGTCAGCGCCGAGCTGCCGGCGCCGACCGCGAGGAACGGCTTCTTCTTCTCGGCCGCGACCTTGGCCATCGCCAGCGCGGTGCCCGAGTTGGTGCCGCCGATCAGCATGTCCACGCCTTGCTGGTCAAACCACTCGCGTGCCTTCGAGGCGGCGACGTCGGGCTTGTTCTGGTGGTCGGCCACCAGCAGCTCGATCTTCTTGCCGGCGACCGCGCCGCCCAGGTCGGCGATCGCCATCCTGATCGCTTCGGCACCGGCCGGCCCGTCGATGTCGGCGTACAGGCCGGACAGGTCGGTGATGAAGCCGATCTTGATCGTGTCGCCCGAGATCTGGGCCTGGGCCGAGGTGGCGAACAGCGTGCTCGCGGCGAGCGCGCAGGCGGCGGAAATTTTCGTCAGTTTCATCGAGAGGCTCCTGTGGGAAAGGTTTGAACCGGAATGGAAGAAGAAGGGGCGCGCATCACACGCCCAGGTACTCGTGCAGCCGCTCCAGGCGCGACGGCAACTCGGCTTGCGTGAATTCCTGGATCACCTGGCCGTGCTCCATCACCATGAAGCGGTCGGCCAGCGGCGCGGCGAAGCGGAAGTTCTGCTCCACCATCAGCACGGTGTAACCCTGCTGGCGCAGCGCGATCACCATCTCGGCGAGTTTTTGCACGATCACCGGGGCCAGGCCCTCGGAGATCTCGTCAAGCAGCAGCAGCCGCGCGCCGGTGCGCAGGATGCGCGCGACCGCGAGCATCTGCTGCTCGCCGCCCGACAGCCGCGAGCCCTGGCTGTTCGCGCGCTCCTTCAGGTTCGGGAACATCGCGTAGATCTGCTCGACACTCATGCCGCCGGGCGCGAGCGTCGGCGGCAGCATCAGGTTCTCCTCGGCCGACAGGCTCGAGAAGATGCCGCGCTCTTCGGGGCAGTAGCCCAGGCCGAGGCGCGCGATGCGGTGCGTGGCCAGCGCGACGGTCTCGACGCCGCGCACCTTGATCGAACCCTTGCGCGCGCCGATCAGACCCATGATTGCGCGCATCGTGCTGGTGCGGCCGGCGCCGTTGCGGCCGAGCAGCGTCACGACCTCGCCCTCGTTGACGCGAAAGTTCACGCCGTGCAGCACGTGCGATTCGCCGTACCAGCCGTGCAGGTCCTTGACCTCGATGAACGGCGTGCTCATTTCAGTGCGCCCCCTTCAGCTCGACGTTCGCGCTGCCCATGTAGGCCTCGATCACCGCCGGGTTCTTCGAGACCTGCTCGTACGGGCCTTCGGCCAGGGTGGCACCGCGCTGCAGCACCGTGATCGTGTCGGCGATGCTGGCCACCACGCTCATGTTGTGCTCCACCATCAGCACCGTGCGGCTCGCCGCGACCTTCTTGATCAGCTGGCGGATGCGGTCGACGTCTTCCAGGCCCATGCCCTGGGTCGGCTCGTCGAGCAGCATCAGCTTCGGGTCCATCGCCAGCGTGGTCGCGATCTCGAGCGCGCGCTTGCGGCCGTAGCTGAGTTCGACGGCCGCGATGCCGGCGTAGCTTTCGAGGTCGACCTGGCGCAGCAGTTCGATCACCTGCGCGTCGAGCGAATGCAGCGAGGACTCGGGCTTCCAGAAGTGGAACGAGGTGCCGAGCTTGCGCTGCAGCGCGACGCGCACGTTCTCGAGCACCGACAGGTGCGGGAACACCGCCGAGATCTGGAACGAACGGATCACGCCGCGGCGCGCGATGTGGGCCGGCGACTCGCCGGTGATGTCGGTGCCGTCGAAGACGATCTGCCCGCTGGTCGGTGTCAGAAACTTCGTCAGCAGGTTGAAGCAGGTCGTCTTGCCGGCGCCGTTCGGCCCGATCAGCGCGTGGATGCTGCCGCGCCGCACCTTCAGGTCGACCTTGCTGACCGCGACGAAGCCCTTGAACTCCTTCGTCAGCGCGCGGGTCTCGAGAATGAAGTCGCTGCCGCTCATGAATGGCCCCCGGCTTTGCGTTGCCGGACCGCGGCGGCGCGCGCCTTGACCTCGCCGCCCAGGCGCTGCGACAGCGTGCGCGCCACCGCGAGCACCGCGTCGCGGTGACGCTCGCCGCGGTCCGCGCCGAGCAAGGCCTTGTTGATGCAGACCGCGACCGCGGCCACGGCCTGACCGGTCGCGTCGAACACCGGCGCACCGAACGAATAGACGCCCTCGCGCACGCTCTCGTCGTCGACGCTGTAGCCGCGTTTGCGCGTCAGCGCGAGTTCCTTCAGCAGCGCCTCGACCTCGCGCGGGCCCTTGCGCGTCAGGTGCGTGTGCAGGCCGCCGGCGAACAGGCGGCGCACTTCGTCGGGGTCGTGCTGCGCGAGGTTCGCCTTGCCGCTGCCCGACAGGTAGGCCGGCAGCCGCATGCCGACGTTGAACGCCAGGCCGAGCGGCCGCGCGCTGTTGCGCACCGCGACGTACAGCGCGTCGGTGCCGCTGAGCACCGACAGCACCACGGTCTCTTCGGGCGCGGCGCCGGCATCGACCCACAGCGCGTTGAACTCCTGCGCCACGTCGGTGCCGGAGACGAAGGCCTCGGCCAGGCCCATCACGCGCGGGCCGATCAGGAACGCGCCGTCGGGCTGGCGGCGCAGGTAGCCGAACGACATCAGCGTGTTGCACAGACCGTGCACGCTGCTCTTCGGCAGCGCGAGTTCGCTGGTCAGTTGCGCCAGGCTCATCGGCTCGCGCTGTCGCGCCAGGCGCTCGAGCAGGTTCAGCGCACGCGTCACGGCCGGCACCAGCGGCGCGGCCGCGGGCGGCAGCGGGCGACGAACGGGCATTCGCGGGGATGCGGGCGTGGCGTGCAGGTTCGTCTCCGGAGTGGTCGGGCACGGCGCAGCAGCGGCGCAGACCGACCCGTGGGGCCATCTCCGGCGTTCAACAGGTTGAACGCGGTTCAATGGAACTGGCGCGCAGTCTATTCAGTCCCGCGGCGGCCGCAAGCCCTGCGGGTGGATTTATCGGGAAAACACCGAGACGTTTACATCGCGCGCCCGGCGCTCGCTGAGCCAGCCGATCCCCCACAGCAGCGCGACCACGAGCCCGGCAATCGCGAACTGCTGCATCAGGCTCAGGCGATGCGCGTTCCACAGGAACGCGGTAGTCGCGCCCAGCAGCGCGACGAACGTTGCGACCGCGGCGATCTGCGCGCCGCGTGGCATCGGCGGGTCGTAGCGCTCGACCTTGCGGATGTCGAACGCCGGCTTCGGCCACTTCGCGGCCACGTCGGCCGGGCGCCAGCCGGGGTGCTTGAACCAGATCCGCAGCCGGTCGGCCCAGTTCGACGCGCGCCGCGCATCAAGCGCCATCTCGGCGTAGTGCTGCAGGTTCGCCCAGACCGGGTTCCAGCTGCGCAGCGGCCCGCGCGTGCCGTAGACGCAGGGCTCGGCGTCGTCCTCTTCGGCGTAGCTGCCGAACAGGCGGTCCCAGACGATCAGGATGCCGCCGAAGTTCTTGTCGAGGTAGCGGTCGTTGACGGCATGGTGCACGCGGTGGTTGCTGGGCAAGCAGAACCAGCGGTCGAACCGCCCAAGTTTCCCGATGTGTTGGGTGTGGACCCAGTACTGGTACAGCCGGTCGATCAGCGCGACCGCGCCGACCACCAGCGGCGGAAAACCCAGCAGCGCCATCGGCAGATAGAACAGCCAGCCGGCGAGCCAGCCGCTGCCGGTCTGGCGCAGCGCGGTCGACAGGTTGTAGTCCTCGCTCTGGTGGTGCACCACGTGCGCGCCCCACAGCAGCGCGACGGTGTGGCCTAAGCGGTGGTGCCAGTAATAGCAGAAGTCGTAGAACAGCAGCCCGACGACCCAGACCCAGATCGCGTTCCCGGGCAGTTGCCAGAGCGACGCGTGCCGGAACACCAGCGTGTACACGCCCAGGGTGAGCGCCGCGCTGAACACGCCGGCGAGCTGGCTCAGCACGCCCAGGCCGATGCTGTTCAGCGCGTCGTTGAGGCGGTAGGTGTCGCGCCCGCGACGCCGGCCGACGGCGTATTCGATGCCGATCAGCAGGAAGAACAGCGGTGTCGCGAGAACGATGATCTGGGGGCCGGTCATGGCTGCGATTCTGCCGCGTCGCGCTCGGACGCCGGGAGGCCCTCTCAGCGCAGGCGGCCGCGCGCGTCGATGGTCCAGACCGCCTCGACCGTGCCCTGGGCGAGCCCGCCGCGCACGGCGATGTAGTGGTCGTGCAGGTTCACGGTCGGGTCGCAGTGGCCGGGCACGAGCCAGACCGTTTCGCCGAGCCCGGGCAGCGCGCCCCCTGCAACGCGCGGCGTCAGGATGCCGTGCTCGTCGCCGCCGTTGGCGAACACGAGCGCGCGCTGCCAGACACGCGGCAGGCCCGAGTCGACCGCATGCGCCTTGTGGCCGGCGTCGACCACCGCGTGCGACGCGCCGCGGCTCATCACCAGCGACTTGACGAACAGGGCATACTCGAAGGCCGGCGCGTTCGGCGTCGCTTCGTTGTCGGCGTAATCGCGGTCCATGAACAGGTAGCTGCCGCACTGCAACTCGTCGTAGACGCCGCTCGCGGCCTCGAACGCGAAACTGCCGCTGCCGGCGCCGGTCACCAGCGGGCAGCGCATGCCGGCCGAGGTGATGCTGGCCTGCGCGGCGCGCACCAGCATCGCGGCGTGGCGGATCGCCGCGGCGCGCGCGTCGGCACCGCGCAGGTGCTGGGCACGGCCGTGGTAAGCCTGCAGCCCGGCGAAGCGCAGGCCGTGCGCGACGACCTGGTGCGCGAGCGCCCCGGCCGCCGCGGGCGCGACGCCGCAGCGGCCCTGGCCGACATCGATTTCGACGAACACGTCGGCACTGCTGCCGGCGGCCTTCAGCGCCGCGGCCAGGCGTTCGATGCCGAGCACGGAATCGACCGCCACGGCAAGTTTGACGCGGCCCGCCAGCGCCGCCAGATGCGTGAGCTTGGACTCGGCCACGATCTCGTTGCTGATGTAAAGGTCGGTGATACCCGCGTCGGCCAGCGCCTGCGCCTCACCGAGCTTTTGCACGCACACGCCGACCGCGCCGGCCGCGATCTGCAGCTTCGCGATCGCGGCGCTCTTGTGCATCTTCGCGTGCGGCCGCAGGCGCAGGCCGCGCTCGCGCGCGAACGCGGCCATCGCGCTCAGGTTGCGCTCCATCGCGTCGAGGTCGATCACCAGCGCCGGCGTGTCGATCGCGGCGACCGGGTCGCCGACCTGCGCAGCGGCCGCCGGGTTCACGCGGCCGCCCGCGCCGGCTTCGGCGGCGCATCGACATCGGCGTACCCGCCCTGCGTTTCTTCCTCGAGGTGGCAGGTGTCGCTCCAACCGACCAGCGTGAAGCCCTGCGGCGTGTACAGCAGCCGGTTGATCGCGGCATTGCCGAGCTGCCACGAGCGCGGCGCGTCGAGCGCGACACGGGTGGCGGCGCGGTACAGGCAGTCCATCACGCCGCCGTGCGATACCAGCGCGATCGTCTGGCCCGGGTGGAGTGCGGCCAGACGCGTTGCGGTCGCGACGCTGCGCGCGTAGAACTGGTTCAGCGTCTCGCCGCCGGGCGCGCCGAACCCGGGGTCGCGCTTGCGCCAGCGCTCGGCCAGGTCGGGCCACGTCGCGTTGATCTGTGCATAACTCAGGCCCTCGAAAACACCGAAGCCGCGCTCGCGCAGGCCGGCGTCGGTGACGATCGGGTCAGCGCTGGCGCGTGCCACCGCCTGCGCGGTCTCCATCGCGCGCAGCAGGTCGCTGGCGTAGACGGCGTCGATGCATTCATCGGCCAGCGCGAGCGCGAGGCGGTGGACCTGCCAGCGGCCCGTGTCGTTGAGCGGCACGTCGAGCTGGCCCTGGATCCGGCCGTCGCTGTTCCACGCGGTCTCGCCGTGGCGGATCGCCAGCACGCGCGTGACCTGCTGGTCGGGCTCCATCAGGGCCTGTCAGCGCTACGGGAGAGCACGCGCCGGCGCCCCGCAGGCCCTGCGGGTGATCTCGGCAAACAGCCGCCCGCCGCGTTGAAAATGCTCGCCGCAGGCGCGGCTATGCCTGTGCTTTGCGCCTTGCGGGCGGCTGTTTGCTGAGTCACGCGTGCTCTCCCGTAGCGCTGACAGGCCCTAGCCGAGCAGGCGCTTGTTCAGGGTATAGGTGCCGGAATGCGTGGCTTCGGCCAGGATGTGCGGGTAGACGCCAGCGCGCACCTGCGGCCCGGTGAACGCACCCTCGACCGGCGCGCGGGCAATGCCCAGCGCATAGACGGTGAACACGTAGTGGTGGATCAGCGAATCGTTGAACGGCGGGAACGGCCCGTCGTAGCCGAAGTAGTTGCCGGCCATCTCGGCGTTGCCGGCGAACCAGCCGGTGTAGTCGTTCAGGCCGTGGCGCGCCGTCTCGAAACTCGAAAGTCCGAGTGCGGCCACGTCGGGACCGGGCTTGCCGCGCGCCTTGAAGCCGCGGCTGAACTGGCCCTCGGCGAGCGCCGCGAGCGTGGGCGGCAGGTCGACCATGACCCAGTGGAAGAAGTCGACGCGCGGCAGATCGGCCGGCACTTCGCGATCCGTCTGGTTCACGTCGTCGCCCTTGCTCGGCACGTCGAAGTCGTGGCAGATCAGCGCGAACGACTTCGTGCCGCCGGGCACCTCGCTCCACGCGAGGTGCGGGCTCAGGTTGTCGGAGAAGGTCACGCCGCTCGCCGCGTCCGGCTTGCCGGCGGCGAACCGGGTAGGGATGCGCTCCCCGTTGAACCAGCTCTCGCTCCACAGTTTCATGCGTGATCTCCTCAGACGACCCCGGGCCGCCCCAAGCCGGCCGAGCGCCCCCCCGGGGGGAAGGAACGAATTGACGTGGCGGCTCTCACGTCACACGCCCCAGACGATGTCGGCGCCTGCTGCGCTCGACCGCTTCATCATCTCGACCAGCGGCCACGCGCGCTGGCGCAAGGTCACGCCGTCGCGGGCTCCAGGCTTCCTGCCTTCGGCGGCGGCCTCGCGCTCGGCCTGCGCGCGCGCCGCGTCGTCGGCCGCGCCCGCCTGCTCGAGCGCGCCGATCGCCGCCCCCATCGCACCGCTCTCGATGATGCCTGTCGGCGCCGGCGCCTTGCCGATCAGACGCAGCACGGCGTCGCCGGCCGGGCCCATCATGATGACGTCGCCGGCGGCCTTGGATTTGAACTTGTAGATCATCTGGGGCTGGGTTCCTGGGGTCGGGCGCGTCAGCTGCGCTCGGCGTACATGTAGCCGCGGTTGAACGGGAATTGCGATTGTGCGCCGCGCATCGACCCCTGCCCGACCTGCCCGCTGGGCCGCGCCGCGAGCATCTGGAACAGCGCCATCCAGCCCTGCTCGAAGCCCATCGCACTGCCCGCCAGGTACAAGCGGTAGGCCCGCACCACGCTCACGCGCGTGAGCTCGCGCGCCTTCGCGAGCTGCGCCTCGAGCGCGTCGCTCCAGGCCCACAGGGTGCGTGCGTAGTGCGGGCGCAGGTTCTCGAGGTCGAGCGGCTCGAACTGCGCCTCGCTCATCACCTCGGTGACCTTCGAGACGTGCATCAGCTCGCCGCCGGGGAAGATGTAGCGCTCGATGAAGTCGCCCATGCCGGCGCCGAGCTGGTGGTTGCGCGTACCGCCGGCGGTGATGCCGTGGTTCAGCAGCAGGCCGCCGGGTTTGAGCAGGCGGTGAATCTTCGCGAAGTAGGCCGGCATCAGCGCGCGCCCGACGTGCTCGAACATGCCCACCGACGCGATCTTGTCGTAGGGTGCGCCCTCGGGCAGCTCGCGGTAGTCGAGCAGTTCCATCGTGACCCGGCCGGCCAGGCCGCGCGCATCGATCAGCTGGTTCACGTGCGCATGCTGGTTGCGCGACAGCGTAATGCCGTGGGCGCGCACGCCGTAGTGCTCGGCCGCCCACATCAGCAGCCCGCCCCAGCCGGCGCCGATGTCCAGGAAGCGCTCGCCGGGCCTGAGCATCAGCTTGCGGCAGATGTGGTCGAGCTTGGCCTGCTGGGCTTGCGCCAGCGTCATCGCCGCGTCGCGGAAGTAGGCGCACGAGTACAGGCGCATCGGGTCGAGCCAGAGCTCGTAGAACGCATCCGACACGTCGTAGTGGAACTGGACCTGCTGCGCGTCGGCGTGCACCTGATGGCGCGCGCGCGAACGCGCGTTCAGGCGGATCTCGCGCCACCAGTTGAGGGTCGCGCTGCCGTCGCCGCCCTCCGTCGGGTCGGTATCCAGCAATTGCGCGGCGATCTCCATCAAATGACGCACGCTGCCGTCGAAGTCGAGCTTGCCCTCGACGTAGTCCTGCGCCACCTTGCCGACCTCGCCGGCCGCGATGTGCGCCAGCGGCGACAGCTGCTTGAGCCGGATCGTGATCGCCGCGTCCGCGGCGCCGATCCGGTGACCGTCGGGCAGCACCACCGCGAGCGGCAGTGTCAGACCATCGAGCTTGCGCTCCAGCAACGAATCCATCACCTTCATCGTCGAACCTCCGATGCCCGACTGTACAAAAGATGGGCGATCGCTGCTCGCTGGGTTTCTCAGAGGGCCGGGCCGGCGCCGGTGCGCCCGACGCGCGCCTCGAACGCCGGCGCGGCCAGCGCCGGCGCGTACAGGTAGCCCTGGAACAGGTCGCAGCCGGCGGCCTGCAGGAACTCGCGCTGGGCTTCGGTCTCGACGCCTTCGGCGACGATCTGCAGGCGCAGCGCCCGGCCCATCTGGATAATGGCGTGAACGATCGCCGCGTCGCTCTCGTCCGCGGGCAAGCCGCTGACGAAGCTGCGGTCGATCTTCAGGCGCCCGACCGGCACGCGCTTCAGGTACGCGAGGCTCGAATAGCCGGTGCCGAAGTCGTCGATCGCGAGCTGCACGCCGAGCTGCGCGAGCGCGCGCAGGCGCAGCATCGCGTCCTGCGCGTCCTGAATCAGGATCGACTCGGTCAGTTCGAGCTCCAGCCACTGCGGCGCCAGGCCCGCGTCGCGCAGCACCGCGGCCACGCCGTCGACGAAGCCGGGCTGCTGGAACTGCAGCGCCGAGACGTTGACCGACACCGGCATCCACAGCCCCGCATCGGCCCAGGCCGCGGCCTGCGCGACCGCGCGCTTGAGGACCCAGTCGCCGAGCGCGACGATGAAGCCGCTCTCCTCGGCCACCCGGATGAACTCGCCCGGCGAGATGTCGCCGAGCACCGGGTCGTGCCAGCGGAGCAGCGCCTCGGCGCCGACGACCGCACCGCTTTTCAGATCGACCTGCGGCTGGTAGTGCAGGTGGAAGCGGTCCTGCGCCAGTGCCAGCCGCATCGCGTGGTCCAGGCGCATGCGCGAGCGCAACTGGCTGTCGGCGCCGTCGGGGCGCGTCTGGTGGAAGCGGAACGCGGCGCGCCCGGCGTGCTTGACCTCGCGCATCGCCGCGTCGCTACGCCGCATCAGCGCGTCGATGCTCGCGCCGTCGGTCGGGTGCAGCGCAATGCCGACGCTGGCGGTGACCGTAAAGCTCATGTCGCCCTGCGTGAACGGCCGCTTCAGCGCATCCATCACGCGCCTGGCGGTGGCCTCGGCGCCGCGCGCGTCGGCCTGGTTGGCGAGCACGACGAACTCGTCGCCGCCGAGCCGCGCGACCGTGTCGACCTCGCGCACGCAGCCGGTGATGCGGCCGGCGACGTCGAGCAGCACACGGTCGCCGAAGCCGCGGCCCAGCGTCTCGTTGATGTGGTTGAAGCGGTCCAGGTTCAGGAACAGCAGCGCGAACGGCGTGCCGTCGCGCTTGGCCTGCGCGAGCGCGACCTCGATGCGGTCGGCCAGCAGGCGCCGGTTCGGCAGCCCGGTCAGCGCGTCGGTGTACGACAAGGTCTCGATGCGCCGGTCCGCCTCGAGCTTCTCGGTGATGTCGCGGAACGCGTAGACGCGCCCGATCGCCCGGCCGTGCAGGCATTGCGGCAGCGTCACGCGTTCGAGTGCGGTGCCCGAGCGCAGGCGCAGCACGTCGCTCGCCTGCGGCGTCGTCGCGCCGTCGATCGCGGCCAGGCGCCGCATATAGGCGGCCGGGTCGGCGACGCTGCGGCGCATCCATTCGAGCACCGCCGCATCGTCTTCGCGCCGTTCGAGCAGCTCGGCCGGGATCTGCCACAGCCTGACGAAGCGCTGGTTGAAGTTGCGGATCCGCCCGGCCAGGTCGGTGACGAGGATGCCGTCGTGCGTCGATTCGAGCGTCGCGCGCAGGTCGGCGCACGCGTCTTCGAGCTCGCGCTCGACGCGCCGCTGCGCGCTGCGGTCGTGCAGCACGACGATGAACAGCGCCGGCGCGTCGTCGCCCTGGACGCGGGCGACGCGGCGCGTGACCGCGCGGGTCGTGCCGTTCGCGGCGTTGACGAGCGTGTCGGATTCGATCCGGTCGGCCAGCCCCTGCGCGACCTCGCCCCAGAAGCACAGGTCTTCGGGCGTGGCGGCGAGTTCCAGCACGTCCTTGCCGACCAGTTCGGCCGGCGTCGTCGCCATCAGCTCGCCGGCGGCGTGGTTGGCGCCGACGATGCGCAGCGTGAGCGCGTCGACGAGCCAGACCGCGTCGAGCATCGCCTCGATCAGCCCGCCCCAGGCCGCGCGCACCGCGGTCGCCGGAGCGTGGGCGACGAGGTCGCGCTTCACGGCGCCCGATCAGGCCGCGAGCGCGGCGTCGTTAGCGGCCGCGAGCGGCTCGAAGAAGTAGGCGATGCGCGGGCGCGGCGCGAGGTACTCGAGCGAGAGCGCCGGCAGCTGCGACGGCCGGATGCTGCGCCGGATGCCGATCCCCTGGGTCGACTCGAGGTCGACGATCAGCGCCTCGTCGCGCGGCAGCTTCGGCTCGTGCACCAGCACGCGCGGCTTCAGCGGCCGGGTCGAGTTGACGCCGACGACCATCGCGTAGCGGTCGTCGGTGAGCTGCACCGTCGAGCCGGCCGGGTACACGCCCATCATGCGGATGAAGGCACCGAGGATCGCGGTGTCGAACTTGGACTTGCCCTGCGCGAACAGCAGCGACAGCGACTCGTGCGGCGTCAGCGCGCGCGATGCGACGTTCGGGTTGCACAGGTTGTCGTAGCGGTTCACCAGCGACACGATGCGCGACCCCGCGGTCATGCGGTCGCCGTTCAGGCGCAGCGGGAAACCGCCGCCGTCGGCGTGCTCGTGGTGCTGCGCGATCACCAGCGTCGCGCCCGGCGTGAGACTCATCTTGCGGGCGTGGTTGACGCTGTGCGCGACGTGCTCTTCGTAGTAGCGCAGCTCGGAGCCGCTGAAGTGGTCTTCGCGGTTGCGCACGCGCTCGGGCAGGTCGAGCTTGCCGATGTCGTGCAGCAGCGCGCCGACGCCCAGGTCGAGCATGTCGGTCTCGGACAGGCCGAACGTGCGACCCATCAGCAGCGAGATCACGGTCACGTTCAGCGCATGCAACGCGGCCTTGTCGCCCGCGCCGTCGGACAGCAGCCGGATGCACAGTTCCTGTTCGCCCAGCATCTTGTCGACCAGTGCTTTCGTGAGCTGCTGCGCCTGCGCACCGGCCTCGATCGGCTTGCCGCAGGCCAGTTCGGTGAGCTGCTTGCAGTCGCGCGCCGCCTCGGCGAACTGGCGCTCGCACAACTGCAGCGCGGCGCGCTGGCCGGCGAGCCGGCGCTTGTGCGCGCTGCGCGCGAGCGCCTCGGGCAACGCGGCGGCGCCGCACGCCTCGGCCGGCGAAACGGTGCTGGCCGGCCGCTGCAGCTCGTCAGGGTGGGTCTCGGCCTCGAGCGGCGCCGGGCTGGTCGAGCCGGCGGCGGTGAGCGGCGCCGGCCGGGTCCGGCCGCGGGCCTCGGCCGGCACCAGCGCATCGCTTTGCGTCGGGCTCCAGCGCACCTGCTCCACGCCCAGCGCGCGGATCGTCGCGACCTGTTCGGCGTTGGCGATCCTGAAGCTGCCGAGCGGAAACGGGTGCGACATCCAGCTCATGTCGAGGTGAATGAACATGCCGATCCGCAGGTCGTCGAAGGCTATCAGTTCCTTGGCTCTGACTGGTTTCATCCGTTGAGGGCGCGTGGGCAACGGGCACACGCGGCCTGACGGGGATATCGGCGCCCGGGCGAGGGACTTGAATCGGCGCTGCCGGGCGTCGGCCACCCCCCGCGCGGCGGCGTCAGGGCCGCAGGTAGGCCCACCCCTGCTGCTGGCGCTGGATGATCTGCACGACCCCGGCCGGCACGTAGGTCACATTTGGATGCATGTCGGCGCGCACCAGCTTCTGGTTGCGCATCGTGTTCTCGCAGGCCTGGACCGCAACGCCGTTCCTGATCGCCTCCGAGATGCGCGAGTTCGTAATCGCGTCGAGCTTCAGCATCGCGATGCCCGGCCCGTAGGCCACGATCTCGATCGTGACGTTGGCCGCGCCGAGGTCGTCCTGCAGGTTCTTGACGTTGTTCAACGCCAGGTTCCAGCGCGCCGGATCGGCCTCGCTGACCTGCACGACGACGCGCGTCGGTTTGGGCGCCTGCTGGGCGGCGACGAACCGCGGCGCGATCGACGCGGCAACCGCAAGGAGCAGGAACGAACGGCGCATGACGAACCTCACAGCTGCAATCGGACAGGCGTCGATTCTGGCGCGATCCGGCGGCGGCGGCACGTCGACTGTCGGCGCCGCGACGCTTCAGCGCTGGATGCGCGTCGACAGCACGATCGCCGAGGTCGTGCGCTCGACGCCGTCGAGGCCGCCGATGCGGTCGATCAGCGCGTCGAGTTCGCCGATCGACGCGGCCGCGACGATCGCGATCAGGTCGAAGGGCCCGCTGACCGAGTGCAGCACGCGCAGCTCGGGGATCTTGCGCAGCGCGAGCTCGATCGCGCCGCTGCGTTTGGGCGCCAGCGTGATCAGCACATGGGCGCGCACGAGCTCGGCCTCGAGTTCGTCGGGCACGACCACCGTGTAGCCGGTGATCACGCGCCGACGCTGCAGCCGCTCCATGCGGCTCTGCACCGTGGTGCGCGACAGCCCCAGCCTGCGCGCCAGCTCGGCGGTGGGCGCACGGGCGTCGTCGCGCAGCAGGGCGAGCAGCGCGACGTCGGTGGGATCGAGGACCGGTTTCGTCATTTATCTCAATTTATAGCGTCGAAATGCCGAAGTATGCACCTCGTATCGTCCGTCGTGCTGATGCGATTTGCCGCAACAGCGCCCAGAATCCGCGCATCACTGCGTCATTCGGAGACCCCATGAAAAACATCCTCGTCATCGGCGGCGGCAAGATCGGTTCGGTGGTCGCCGAGCTGCTGGTCGACACGCCCGAATCCGGCGGCTACCGCGTCACGGTGGCCGACCGCTCGGCCGCGCTGCTGGCGCAGATCGCGGCCGACCCGCAGCGCTCGCCGCGCCTGTCGACGCTGGTGCTCGACGTCAACGACCCGGCGCAACTGGCGGCGGCGCTGGCTGGCCGCTTCGCGGTGCTGAGCGCGGCGCCGTACCACCTGACCTTGCAGGTGGCCCGCGCCGCGCGCGACGCCGGCGTGCACTACCTCGACCTGACCGAGGACGTCGCCAGCACGCGCGCGATCCGCGCGCTGGCCGCCGGCGCGCAGACCGCGTTCATCCCGCAGTGCGGCCTGGCGCCCGGCTTCATCGCGATCGTCGCCGCCGACCTGGCGCGCCGGTTCGACACGCTCGACTCGGTGCGCATGCGCGTCGGCGCGCTGCCCGCCTACCCGAGCAACGCGCTGAACTACAACCTGACCTGGAGCACCGAGGGCGTCATCAACGAGTACTGCGAGCCCTGCGAGGCGATCGTCGACGGCCAGCCGCGCGAGGTGCCCGCGCTCGAGGAACGCGAGGAGTTCTCGCTCGACGGCGTGCTCTACGAGGCCTTCAACACCTCCGGCGGCCTGGGCACCTTGTGCGAGACGCTCGCCGGCAAGGTGCGCACCTTGAATTACCGCACGATCCGCTACCCGGGCCACGCCGCGATCATGAAGGCGCTGCTGCACGACCTGCGCCTGAAGGACCGGCGCGACGTGCTCAAGGACATCCTCGAGCAGGCCCTGCCCGCGACGATGCAGGACGTCGTGATCGTGTTCGTCACCGTCACCGGCCAGCGCGACGGCCAGCTCCAGCAGGACACCTACGCGCGCAAGATCTACAGCCATGTGCTGGCCGGCAAGATGCGCAGCGCGATCCAGATCACGACCGCGTCCAGCCTGTGCACGATGCTGGACATGCTCGCGGCGGGCGATCTGCCGCAAACCGGCTTCGTGCGCCAGGAAGAGGTGCCGCTGGCCGCGTTCCTCGCCAACCGCTTCGGCCGCGTCTACGCGATGGACGAACTCGCCCACGCGGCGTAGGCGGCGCTGCATCCAGTCGGCGCCGGCCGGCGTAGCTTCGGGCAGGAAATCGTTCCGCTGACCCGAGGATTCACGCACATGCCCGACAGCACCGCCGTCGCCGTCAACTGGGTCGAACAGGGGCTGGTGCCCGACCGGGTCATCCGGCTCGGAATCCGCCGCCTGCTGAGGGCGCGGCTGGCCGAGTTGCGCAGCGGCGACGCGGTCGCGACCGCCGCGCTGACCCAGGCCTTCGTCGACGAACTGCGCGCCGCGCCGCTGGCGTTGCTGCCCGACAAGGCCAACGAGCAGCACTACGAGGTCCCCGCCGTCTTCTTCGGCGCGGTGCTGGGCACGCACCGCAAGTACAGCAGCTGCTACTGGGGCAAGGGCGACGACGCGGTGCACACGCTGGCGCAGGCCGAGGCAGCGGCGCTGCAAGCGACCTGCGAGCGCGCCGGCCTGAGCGACGGCCAGCAGGTGCTGGAGCTGGGCTGCGGCTGGGGATCGCTGAGCCTGTGGATGGCCGAGCGCTTCCCCGCGAGCCGCATCACCGCGCTGTCGAACTCGCACTCGCAGCGCCAGTTCATCGAAGCCCAGGCGGCGCAACGCGGCCTGGCGAACCTGCGTGTCGTCACCTGCGACATCAACCACTTCGACACCGCGGATCGCTTCGACCGCGTCGTCTCGGTCGAGATGTTCGAGCATTTGCGCAACTGGCCGCAGGCGTTCGCGCGCGTCGCGCGCTGGCTGCGACCGCAGGGTCGATTCTTCATGCATGTGTTCGCGCATCGCGAGGCGCCGTACGCCTTCGTCGAACGCGACCCGAGCGACTGGATGAGCCGGCACTTCTTCTCCGGCGGCATGATGCCCAGCGACGACCTCGCGCTGCTGTGCCAGGACGAGTTGCGTCTGGCGCAGCGCTGGCGCTGGGACGGCACGCACTACCAGCGCACCGCCGAGGCCTGGCTGCGCAACATGGACGAGCAGCGCGGCGCGCTGCTGCCGCTGTTCGAGCACACCTACGGCCCCGAGGCGGCCGGCGTCTGGTGGATGCGCTGGCGCCTGTTCTTCATGTCGGTGGCCGAGCTGTTCGGCTGGGCCGACGGGCAGCAGTGGTGGGTCAGCCACTACCTGTTCGACAAGCGCGCATGATGGTCACGGTGGCGCCGTTCGAACCGGTCGGCGAGGGCCCGATCGCGGCGCCGACGCGCGCCCTGCAGCTCGCGAACTTCGTGGTGTTCCAGGCCGCATGGTTCGCCGCGGTGCTGAGCGCGGCGCACCGCATCCCGCTGTGGGGCACGGCCTGCGTGATCGCCGCGATCGCGTGGCATCTGGGCATGTCGGCGCGACCGGCGCTGGAGGCGCGGCTCGTCGCCATCGCCTGCCTGATCGGCTTCCTGGTCGAGAGCGGTGTCGCGTGGCAGGGCCACGTGCGCTACCCGTCGGGCCAGCCCGACCCGCACTTGGCGCCTTACTGGATGGTCGCGCTGTGGGGCCTGCTGGCGATCGCGCTGAACGTGACGCTGCGCTGGCTGAAGCGGCGGCCCGGGCTCGCGGCCGCGCTCGGCGCCATCCTCGGACCGGCCTCGTTCGCCTCCGGCGTGCGCCTGGGTGGCGCGCAGTTCGTCGACACGCTGCCCGCGCTGCTGACGCTGGCCTTCAGCTGGGCGCTGCTGATGCCGGCGCTGATGTGGCTGTCGGATCGCTTCGACGGCGTCGTCCTGCCGGCACCCGCGCCGGAGCGCGCCCGTGCTTGAGGACTCGCCCGCGCTGCGTGCCGCGCTCGGCGGCCTCTGGCCGATCGCCGTGCTGGCGCTGCTGACCTGGCTGGCCAGCGTCGCGCGACGCGACGTGAGCCTGGTCGACCGCAGCTGGAGCCTGTTCATCGCCGGCGCGGCGCTCGTCTACTTCGCGTTGCTGCCGGCACCGGGGCTGCGCGGTGCGTGGCTGACCGCGCTTGCGCTCGCCTGGGCGCTGCGCCTGAGCGTGTACATCAGCGCGCGCAACTGGGGCCACGGCGAAGACCGGCGCTACCAGGCGATCCGCGCCCGCAACCAGCCGAACTTCGCGCTCAAGAGCCTGGTCCTGGTGTTCACATTGCAGGCCGTGCTGGCGTGGGTCGTCTCGGCACCGTTCTTCGCCGCGATGTCGGGAGCGCGCCCGTTCGGCGGCCTCGACGCCGCGGGCCTCGCGCTCGCCGCGTTCGGCATCGTGTTCGAGGCGATCGCCGACATGCAAATGGCGCGTTTCAAGTCCGACCCCGCGAACCGCGGCCGGGTGATGGACCGCGGCCTGTGGCGCTACACCCGGCACCCGAACTACTTCGGCGAGACCTGCGTCTGGTGGGGCTTCTGGCTCGTCGCGCTGGCGGGTGCCGGGCTGGCCGGCGCGTGGAGCGTCGTCTCGCCGCTGCTGATGACAGTGCTGCTGCTGAAGGTCTCGGGCGTGAGCCTGCTCGAGAAAGACATCGTCGAGCGCCGGCCGGCCTACCGCGACTACATCGCACGGACCAACGCGTTCTTTCCCGGCGTGCCGCGCGCCAGGAGGCCGCCATGATCCGCGGCGCGGCGGCCGGCGCGCTGCTGACGATCGCGCTGGTCGCGCCCGGCCCGGCCGGCGCGGCCGAGCCGGGCGCGGCAGCGCCGGTCGGCGAATGGAACTTCCGCGCGCTGCTCGACGGCAAGCCGATCGGCCAGCACCGCTTCAGCGTCAGCGCGCAGGGCGACGAGCGCCAGGTCGTCAGCGACGCGCGCTTCACGGTCACGTTCCTCGGCCTGAGCGTCTACCGCTACCGCCACCAGGCCACCGAACGTTGGCGCGGCGAGTGCCTGACCGCGCTGCGTTCGACCACCGACGACGACGGCAAGGCCAGCAACGTGCGCGCCGAGCAGGACGGCGGCGCCTTGCGCATCGACGCGCCGACCGACGCGGCGCAGTCGGTGCCCGGCTGCGTGATGAGCTTCGCCTACTGGAACCCTCTGATCCGCACCCAGACGCGGCTGCTGAACGCGCAGACCGGCAAGCTCGAGACGGTGCAGGTGCAACGCATCGGCAGCGGCTCGATCGAGGTGCGCGCCAAGCCGGTGGCGGCGACCGAATTCCGCATCACCGGGCCGGCGCAGCCGATCGAGCTGTGGTACTCCGCACAAGGCGAATGGATCGGACTGGATTCGATCGTCTCCGGTGGGCGCCGACTCAGCTACCGGCTGGAATGACCGGGATCGCACGACTCATTGCGAAAGGAAACCAGGCATGCGCCCGTCTCTCATCGGCTCAATCGCCGCAGCGCTGCTCGCCGGCTGTGCGAGCGGACCGCCCGCCGGCCTCGCGCCGGTCACGCTGGTGCCGCAGGTCGATCTGCCGCGCTTCATGGGCGACTGGTACGTGATCGCGAACATCCCGACCTTCCTCGAGAAGGGCGCGCACAACGCGAAGGACAGCTACCGGCTCGACCCCGACGGCACGATACCGACCACCTTCAGCTTCAACGCCGATGCCTTCGCCGGCCCGCGCAAGACCTACGACTCACGCGGCTTCGTGCTGGATCGGTCGAACGCGGTCTGGGGTCAGCAGTACGTCTGGCCGATCAGGGCCGACTACCGCATTTCGTACCTTTCGAGCGACTACACGCAGGCCGTCATCACGCGCGAGAAACGCGACTACGTCTGGATCTTGGCGCGTGCACCGACGATTCCCGCAGCCGACCTGGCGAAGTTGATCGCGTTCGTCGGCACGCAGGGCTACGACACGAGCACGATCCAGCGCGTCCCGCAGGCCGGCGGCCGCTAGCGCGGCAGGCTATGGCGCGTGCGCCATGAAGTGCGCGAGCGCGCGCAGTTCGTCGTCGCCAAGCCTGTACACCGCATCGGGCATCGCCGCCACGCCGCCGCCGGTGCGCGCGCCGCTCTTGAAGTCGCGCAGCGACTTCAGCAGGTAGTCCTCGCGCTGGCCGCCGATGCGCGCCGCGGCCTTCTCGCTCGCGTAGTCGTCCTTGTGGCACGAGGCGCAGCGGTTCGCCTGTGCGATCCGCTGGCCGACCGACAACATCGCCGGATCGACATTCCCGTTGGCGCCGCGCGGCGGCGGCTTCTGGGCCGCGAAGTGGGCGGCGAGGTTGCGGACGTCGTCGTCCGAGAGCGAGGCCGCCATCGGCTGCATCACCGCGTCCTTGCGCGTGCCGCTGCGAAAGTAGACGAGCTGCCATTGCAGAAAGCCGTCGGGCTGGCCCGCCAGCGACGGCGCGCCCGCCATCTGCGAGACGCCGTCCTTGCCGTGGCAGGCGGTGCAGGCCGCGGCCTTGGCGGCGCCGGCCGCAAGGTCGGCCGCGCCCACGCGCGTCACGCTCAGCAGGAGAGCCGCGATGGCCACTGCACGCTTCATCCTAGAGACGGCAGTAGGTCATAGCGAACCAAGCGTAGCGCCAGCACTCGCGCGGGCTGGGGCCGGTCGGGCACACTCACCGCATGGGTGAAGCCAAGATCAAGGCGCGCACGCAGGTGGCGCGGGCCGTGGACAC
>JANXZN010000075.1 GCA_025355545.1 Rhizobacter sp. | reverse complement strand
CCCATGAACCTGGCCAGCACCGATTTCGAGCTGTTCGACATCGAACCCCGCTTCGCGCTCGACGGCACGGCACTCGACGGGCGCTGGCGTGCGCTTCAGAGCTGGTCGACACGGCGGCCGGCGAGCGCCGCGCGAATGCTGCGGTTCATGCGCTCGGCCGCGAACGCCTCGGTGCCCTTTGCGAGCGCCTCGACCGCAGTGTCGATCGCGTGGTGATCGCATCCGTCGCGGCTGGCCTGCAGCGCGACCAGCAGCGCCTCGATCGCGCGGTGCTCGTCGGCCCTGAGCAGATCGCCGTCAGCGGCGAGCGCGGAGCGCGTGGCCAGCAGCATGCGCTCGGCCTCGACGCGCGACTCGCGCAGGCTGCGCTCGACCATGTCGGCCTCGGCGCTGCTGAAGCTCTCGGTCAGCATGCGCGCGATCTCGTCGTCGCCCAGACCGTAGCTCGGCTTCACGCTGATCGCCGCCTCGACGCCGGAGGTCTCTTCACGCGCGCTGACGTTCAACAAGCCGTCCGCATCGACCGCGAAGCTGACGCGCACCCGCGCCGCGCCGGCCACCATCGGCGGGATGCCGCGCAGCTCGAAGCGCGCCAGCGAGCGGCAGTCGGCAACGACCTCGCGCTCGCCCTGCACGACGTGGATCGCGATTGCGGTCTGGCCGTCCTTGAAGGTCGTGAAGTCCTGCGCGCGTGCGGTCGGGATCGTGCTGTTGCGCGGGATGATGCGCTCGACCAGCCCTCCCATCGTCTCCAGGCCCAGCGACAACGCGATCACGTCGAGCAGCAGCAGCTCGTCGGCGCCGGCATTGCCGGCGAGCGCGTTCGCCTGGATCGCCGCGCCGAGCGCGACGACTTCGTCGGGGTTCAGGTTGGTCAGTGGCGTCTGGCCGAAGAACTCGCCGACCGCGCGCTGCACCATCGGCATGCGGGTCGAGCCGCCGACCATCACGACGCCCTGGACATCGTCCTTGTCGGTCTTCGCGTCGCGCAGCACCTTGCGCACGCCGGCGAGCGTGCGCGCGAGCAGCGGCTGCGAAAGCGCCTCGAACTGCGCACGCGTGACGCGCACCGCGAGCTCGCCGGACGCGAGCGGGCAGGCCAAGGTCGTGTGGTCGACGCTCGAGAGCTTTTCCTTCGCGGCACGCGCTGCGACCAGCACGGCGCGCTTGTCCTGCGGCGTCTGCGCCTCGAGCCTTGCTTCGGCGAGCGCCCAGGCGGCGAGCGCCGCGTCGAAATCGTCGCCGCCGAGCGCCGAATCGCCGCCGGTCGCGATGACCTCGAACACACCGGCCGTCAAGCGCAGCAGCGAGATGTCGAAAGTGCCGCCGCCGAGGTCGTAGACCGCGTACAGCCCTTCGGCGCCGTGCTCCAGGCCGTAGGCGATCGCCGCGGCGGTCGGCTCGCTGATCAGCCGCAGCACGTTCAGGCCGGCGAGCTGTGCCGCGTCCTTGGTGGCCTGGCGCTGTGCGTCGTCGAAGTAGGCCGGCACCGTGACGACGGCGCCGAACACCTCGTCGTCGAAGCTGTCTTCGGCGCGCTGGCGCAGTGTCGCGAGGATCTCGGCCGAGACCTCGACCGGCGACTTCACGCCCGCGACCGTGCGCATCTGCACCATGCCCGGCGCGTCGACGAAGTCGTACGGCAGCTGGTCGCGCCCTTCGATGTCGGCGAGACCGCGGCCCATGAAGCGCTTCACCGAGACCAGCGTGTTGCGCGGGTCGGTCGCGGCCTCGGCCAGCGCGGCGGCGCCGATCTGGCGCGTGCCACCATCGAGGTAGCGCACCGCTGATGGCAGGATCACTCGCCCGGCCGCATCGGGCAGGCATTCGGCTACGCCGTGGCGCACCGCGGCGACCAGCGAATGCGTGGTGCCGAGGTCGATGCCGATCGCGATGCGGCGCTGGTGCGGGTCGGGCGCGCCGCCGGGTTCGGAGATTTGCAGGAGGGCCATGGTGCGGCTATTGTCCCAGCGCTTCGAGGCGCTGATCGATGTCGTGCGCAATGCGCTCGACGAACATGAGGGCTCTGACCTGCTGCGCCGCCGACGCGAAGTCGTGCTCTTCGTCGAGCGTGGCCTGCAGCTGCGCGAGCGCGCCGCGGCGGTGCACGTCGACCTGATCAGCGAGCACCTGGACCTGCGCCGCGCCGGCCGCATCGTCCAGCGACTCGCGCCAGGCCATCTGCTGCAGCAGGAACGCCGCCGGCATCGCGGTGTTGTTCTCGGCCTCGATCGCCGCGCCATTCAGTTCGCACATGTAGGCGGCGCGCTTCAGCGGGTCTTTCAGGCGCCGGTAGGCTTCGTTGACGCGCAGCGCCCACTGCATCGCGACGCGCTGTGCCGCGGCGCCGTCGGCGGCGAACCTGTCGGGGTGGACCTCGCCCTGCAGCGCACGCCAGCGCCCGTCGAGTGCCGTGCCGTCGAGCGCGAAGCGGGGTTCGATGTCGAACAGCTCGAAATCGGTGCTGGCCAGGTTCATGGGTCAAGAAAAAGGCGCGACCGTGGCCGCGCCTTCATCGGTGGAGCGGCGCGTCAAACGCGGAACGATTCGCCGCAACCGCAGCGGTCCTTCTCGCGCGGGTTGTGGAACTTGAAGCCTTCGTTCAGCCCTTCGCGCACGAAGTCGAGCTCGGTGCCGTCGATGTAGGGCAGGCTTTTCGAGTCGACCAGCACCTTGACACCGTGCCCCTCGAACACCGCGTCTTCGGGCGCGAAGTCGTCGGCGTATTCGAGCTTGTAGGCCAGGCCCGAGCAGCCGGTCGTCTTCACGCCCAGCCGCACGCCCACGCCCTTGCCGCGCTTGCTGATGTAGCGCGAGACATGGCGTGCCGCCGCTTCAGTCAGGGTGACTGCCATCGGATCAGTGCGCCAGGGATTTGGCAGGGAGCGCATTCCCGCTCTTGGCCCTGTAATCGTTCACCGCCGCCTTGATCGCGTCTTCGGCGAGGATCGAGCAGTGGATCTTCACCGGCGGCAGCGCCAGCTCCTGCGCGATGTGGGTGTTCTTGATCGTCAGAGCCTCGTCGAGCGACTTGCCCTTGACCCACTCGGTGACCAGCGAGCTCGACGCGATCGCCGAGCCGCAGCCGTAGGTCTTGAACTTGGCGTCCTCGATCAGCCCGGTCTGCGGGTTCACCTTGATCTGCAGCTTCATCACGTCGCCGCAGGCCGGTGCACCGACCATGCCGGTGCCCACCGTGTCGTCACCCTTGTCGAAGGAGCCCACGTTGCGCGGGTTTTCATAGTGCTCGACCACTTTTTCGCTGTATGCCATGTCGTACTCCTGGTCAATGTCCGTTCAGTGGGCGGCCCACTGGATCGTGCTGATGTCGATGCCGTCCTGGTGCATCTCCCACAGCGGCGACAGTTCGCGCAGCTTGGCGACGCGGTCCTTCAAGGTCGTGATCACGTAGTCAATTTCCTCGACGGTCGTGAAGCGGCCGATCGTCATGCGCAGGCTCGAATGCGCCAACTCGTCGCTGCGGCCCAGCGCGCGCAGCACGTAGCTCGGCTCCAGGCTCGCCGAGGTGCAGGCCGAGCCCGACGACACCGCGATGCCCTTGATGCCCATGATCAGCGACTCGCCCTCGACGAAGTTGAAGCTGATGTTGACGTTGTGCGGCACGCGCTGCTCGGCGTGACCGTTGAGGAACGTCTCTTCGATGTCCTTCAGGCCGTCGATCAGGCGCCGCGACAGCATCCGGATGCGTTCGCGCTCGGCGCCCATCTCGAGCCTGGCGATGCGGTAGGCCTCGCCCATGCCGACGATCTGGTGCGTGGCCAAAGTGCCCGAGCGCATGCCGCGCTCGTGGCCGCCGCCGTGCATCTGCGCCTCGATGCGCACGCGCGGCTTGCGGCGCACGTACAAGGCGCCGATGCCCTTGGGCCCATAGGTCTTGTGCGAGGCCAGGCTCATCAGGTCGACCGGCAGCTTGGCCAGGTCGATGTCGACCTTGCCGGTGGCCTGCGCCGCGTCGACGTGGAAGATGATGCCGCGCTCGCGGCACAGCTTGCCGATCGCCTCGATGTCCTGGATCACGCCGATCTCGTTGTTGACGAACAGCACCGAGACCAGGATCGTGTCGGGCCGCAGCGCGGCCTGCAACTGGGCCAGATCGACCAGGCCGTCTTCCTGAACGTCGAGGTAGGTCACGTCGAAGCTCTGGCGCTCGAGCTCGCGCATCGTGTCGAGCACGGCCTTGTGTTCGGTCTTCAGCGTGATCAGGTGCTTGCCGCGCGTCTTGTAGAACTGCGCTGCGCCCTTCAGCGCGAGGTTGATCGATTCGGTCGCGCCTGAGGTCCAGACGATCTCGCGCGGGTCGGCGCCTACGAGTGCGGCGACCTGCTCGCGCGCCTTCTCGACCGCGGCTTCAGCTTCCCAGCCCCAGGCGTGGCTGCGCGACGCCGGGTTGCCGAAGTGCTCGCGCAACCACGGGATCATCGCGTCGACGACGCGCTGATCCACCGGCGTCGTCGCGCCGTAGTCCATGTAGATCGGGAAGTGCGGGCTCATGTCCATGCGAAGTCGTCCCAGCGCCGCGGCACTGCCGCGCGCCATCGGGAGCCGGTTTACTTGTTGAATGCCGCGCCGAGCGCGAAGACCGAGTTCGGCGCCGTGATCTTGATCGGCTTGACGACCGGCTGCGTCGAGATCGCGCGCTTTACCGGGTGCTCCTCGATCGACACGCCCTTGGCGAGCTGCTCGTCCACCAGCTTACGCAACGAGACCGAATCGAGGAACTCGATCATCTTCGAGTTCAGGCTCGCCCACAGATCGTGAGTCATGCAGCGGCCGGAGTCGTCGCCCATGCAGTTTTCCTTGCCGGCGCAGCCGGTCGCGTCGATCGGCTCGTCGACCGCGACGATGATGTCGGCGACCGTGATCTCTTCAGCCTTGCGGCCCAGCGAGTAGCCGCCGCCCGGGCCGCGCGTGCTCTCGACGAGCTCATGACGGCGCAGCTTGCCGAACAGCTGCTCGAGGTACGACAGCGAAATCTGTTGCCGGCCGCTGATCGCCGCCAGGGCCACGGGCCCGGTGTGCTCGCGCAGCGCGAGGTCGATCATGGCAGTGACCGCGAAACGGCCCTTGGTGGTCAGACGCATTGAATTCTCCTAAAGCCTCAGTCGGCAGTTCAGCTACGGAATGGAAGCCCCGGCAAACCGACAGCGCCGAAAAGTTCGGGTTAACCCGCCCAATTCCGACTAGTTCCGTCAAGTATAGCCGAAGCCGACAAATTCGGTCGAGATTGGCCCCGGAAGTTCCCTCGGATCGACATGGAAATGGCGCCCGCCCGCTCCGGCAGGCCGGGCCCCGCGCCCGTCAAGGGCTGCCGCGCCCGGCGTTGAGCGGCACGATGTTGTCGGTGCCCCGTGCGCCGAAGGCCTGTTCGCGCAGGTGCGCCAGCTGGTCGCGCACCCGCGCCGCCTTCTCGAACTCGAGGTTGCGGGCATGGTCGAGCATCTGCTTTTCGAGCTGCTTGATGCGTTTGCCCAGGTCCTTCTCGCTCAGCGCCTCTATCGACGCGGACTCTACTGCCGCCTTCAGGTCGTCGTTCGCGCCCTTTTCGCTGTAGACGCCGTCGATCAGGTCGCGCACGCGCTTGACTACACTGCGCGGCGTGATGCCCTCGGCCAGGTTGTGCGCGATCTGTTTCGCGCGGCGGCGATCGGTCTCGTCGATCGCCTTGCGCATCGACTCGGTGACTTTGTCGGCGTACAGGATCGCGCGGCCATTGAGGTTGCGCGCCGCCCGGCCGATGGTCTGGATCAGGCTGCGCTCGGAGCGCAGGAAACCTTCCTTGTCGGCATCGAGGATCGCGACCAGCGACACCTCGGGGATGTCCAGGCCCTCGCGCAGCAGGTTGATGCCGACCAGCACGTCGAAGGCCCCGAGCCGCAGATCGCGCAGGATCTCGACCCGCTCGACCGTGTCGATATCGCTGTGCAGGTAGCGCCCCTTGACGCCGTTGTCGGCGAGGTAGTCGGTAAGCTGCTCGGCCATGCGCTTGGTCAAGGTCGTGATCAGCACACGCTCGTTGATCTCGACGCGGTCGCGGATTTCCTGCAGCACATCGTCGACCTGGTTGGTCGCCGGCCGCACCTCGACCGGCGGGTCGATCAGGCCGGTCGGCCGCACCAGCTGCTCGACCGTCTGGCCGGACGTCTGCTGCTCGTAGGCCGCCGGCGTGGCCGAGACGTACATCACCTGGCGCATCTTCCTCTCGAACTCCTCGAACTTCAGCGGCCGGTTGTCGAGCGCGCTCGGCAGGCGAAATCCGTATTCCACCAGCGTGGTCTTGCGCGCCCGGTCGCCGTTGTACATGCCACTGAACTGGCCGATCAGCACGTGGCTCTCGTCGAGGAACATCAGCGCGTCGGCCGGCAGGTAGTCGACCAAGGTCGGCGGCGGGTCGCCGGGCATCGCGCCCGACAGGTGCCGCGTGTAGTTCTCGATGCCCTTGCAGTGGCCGACCTCCTGCAGCATCTCGAGATCGAAGCGCGTGCGCTGCTCCAGCCGCTGCGCCTCGACCAGCTTGCCCGTCTTCACGAGTTCGTCGAGCCGCTCGCGCAACTCGGCCTTGATCGTCTCGATCGCGACGACGACGCGCTCGCGCGGCGTCACGTAATGGCTGCTTGGGTAGACCGTGAAGCGCGGGATCTTCTGGCGGATGCGGCCGGTCAGCGGGTCGAACAGCTGCAGTGATTCGATCTCGTCGTCGAACAGCTCGATGCGGATCGCGAGCTCGGAATGCTCGGCCGGAAACACATCGATCGTGTCGCCGCGCACACGGAAGGTGCCGCGCGAAAAATCGGTCTCGTTGCGCTGGTACTGCATGCGGATCAGCTGCGCGATCACGTCGCGCTGGCCCAGCTTGTCCGTCACGCGCAGGGTCATCACCATCTTGTGGTAATCGCTCGGGTTGCCGATACCGTAGATCGCCGAGACGCTGGCCACGATCACCACGTCGCGCCGCTCGAGCAGGCTCTTGGTGGCGCTCAGCCGCATCTGCTCGATGTGTTCGTTGATCGAACTGTCCTTCTCGATGAACAGGTCGCGCTGCGGCACGTAGGCCTCGGGCTGGTAGTAGTCGTAGTAGCTGACGAAGTACTCGACCGCGTTCTTCGGGAAGAACTCGCGGAACTCGCTGTACAGCTGCGCGGCCAGCGTCTTGTTCGGCGCGAACACGATCGCCGGTCGGCCCATCTGCGCGATCACGTTGGCCATCGTGAAGGTCTTGCCCGAGCCGGTCACGCCCAGTAGCGTCTGGAAACTCAGCCCATCGCGCAGGCCCTCGACTAGCCCGGCGATCGCGGCCGGCTGATCGCCCGCCGGCGGGTAGGGCTGGAACAGCTGGAACGGCGAGTCGGGGTAGCTGATGAACTCGCCTTCGGGCGCCGCCAGCGCGGCAGCGGGATCGATCACTTCGGACAGCTCGGCCATGACAGATAAAATCTCCGGGTTTTCCCGTTGCTTGAACTTGCTGGGCAACCGCGCAGCGTAGCGGAAACGCCGGCGCTCATCTACTGACAAGGACTGACCATGTCTTCGCTCTTCTCCACGCTCGAAATGGCCCCGCGCGACCCGATCCTCGGCCTGAACGAGCAGTTCAATGCGGATCCGAACCCGGCCAAGGTCAACCTCGGCGTCGGCGTCTACTTCGACGACGACGGCAAGCTGCCGCTGCTGCAGTGTGTGCAGGAAGCCGAGAAGATGATGATGGAAGCGCCGAAGGCAAGAGGCTACCTGCCGATCGACGGCATCGCGGCCTACGACAAGGCGGTGCAGACACTGGTGTTCGGCGCCGACAGCGCGGCACTGAAGGCTGGCCGCATCGCGACGGTGCAGGCGCTCGGCGGCACCGGCGGTCTGAAGGTCGGCGCCGATCTGCTGAAGCGCATGAACCCGGCTGCGACCGTGCTGATCAGCGACCCGAGCTGGGAAAACCATCGCGCGCTGTTCGAGGGCGCCGGCTTCCGGGTCGAGCAGTACCCCTACTACGACGCGCCCACGCCCGAAAAGAGCAGCGGCATCGATTTCGACGCCATGCTGGCCGCGCTCGGGCAAGCCGCGCCGAGCACGATCGTCGTGCTGCACGCCTGTTGCCACAACCCGACCGGCTACGACATCACCGCCGACCAGTGGTCACAGGTGGTCGCCACCGTCAAGGCGCGCGCGCTGGTGCCGTTCCTCGACATGGCCTACCAGGGTTTCGGCGAGGGAATCCAGCAAGACGGCGCGGTCGTCGGCCAGTTCATCGACGCCGGCCTCGCGTTCTTCGTCGCGACCAGCTTCTCGAAGAGCTTCTCGCTTTACGGCGAGCGCGTCGGCGCCCTCAGCGTCGTCTGCGACTCCAGGGACGAGGCCGACCGCGTGCTGAGCCAGCTCAAACGCGTGATCCGCACCAACTACTCGAACCCACCCACGCACGGTGCGCAGGTCGTCGCGCTGGTGCTGACCACGCCGGCGCTGCGCGCGATGTGGGAAGAAGAGCTCGCCGGCATGCGCATGCGCATCAAGGAGATGCGCGTCGCGCTGCAGTCCAGGCTGCAGGCGGCCGGGCTGAAGCAGGACGTGGCCTTCATCACGCGCCAGAAAGGCATGTTCAGCTATTCGGGCCTGAACAAGGCGCAGATGCAGCGGCTGCGCAGCGAGTTCGGCATCTACGGCGTCGACTCCGGCCGCATCTGCGTCGCGGCGCTGAACACGAAAAACATCGACGCCACCGTCGCCGCGATCGTCAAGGTCTCGGCCTGAACGCACGCCAGCCGCGCAAAAGCCCCGAAACGGGGCGCTGATTCGGGTTTCACCCCGGACGCCGCTGCTGCAAGATCGTGCGTGCGCGCCTAGAATGCTGCGTTGCACAAAGGATTTGCCGCAGCGCCGCCCGGCCTGCGCCGATTCACCCACCAGGTCTTGAGATGCTGTATCAGCTCTATGAAACCCAACGTGCATTGCTGAGTCCGTTCGCCGAATTCGCGAGTGCGACCTCCAAGCTCTACAACCACCCGCTCTCGCCGTTTGCGCACACCCCCGGGGCGCAGCGCGTCTCGGCCGGTCTGGACCTGATGCACCGGTTGTCGAAGGACTACGAGAAGCCCGAGTTCGGCATCACCTCGGCGAAGGTCGATGGCGTCGACGTCGCGGTGCAGGAACAGGTCGCGCTCGCCAAGCCGTTCTGCCGGCTGCTGCGCTTCAAGCGCTTCACCGACAACGTCGCCGTGCTGACCCGGTTGAAGGACCAGCCGACCGTGCTCGTGGTCGCGCCGCTGTCGGGCCACCATTCGACGCTGTTGCGCGAAACCGTACGCGAGCTGCTGAAGGACCACAAGGTCTTCATCACCGACTGGACCGACGCGCGCATGGTGCCGGCCGACGTCGGCCCGTTCCACCTCGACGATTACGTGAGCTATGTGCAGGAGTTCATCCGCCACGTCGGTCCTGCGGTCAACGTGATCTCGGTGTGCCAGCCGACCGTGCCGGTGCTCGCGGCGATCGCGCTGATGGCCAGCCGCGGCGAGCCCACGCCGCGCACGATGACGATGATGGGCGGCCCGATCGACGCCCGCAAGAGCCCGACCGCCGTCAACAACCTGGCGACGAACAAGACCCACGAGTGGTTCGAGAACAACGTGATCTACCGCGTGCCGACGAACTTCCCCGGCAGCGGCCGGCGCGTCTACCCGGGCTTCCTGCAGCACACCGGC
>JANXZN010000040.1 GCA_025355545.1 Rhizobacter sp. | reverse complement strand
CCAACGTCAATTTCTTCGCTACAGTTTGGTTTCGGCATTGCCCGCTCGTTCATCAAGATTCGACACCTCGATAAACGGGCATCCAAAGGGCAATGCCGTCCTCGTTTCTACGGGGGAGCGTGAAATATCCGGGCTAGCGGCCCTTGGAGATCAGCGTCGTCACCTGGCGCGGGTTCGGGCCGATGTTCGGAAAATCCTTCAGCGCGGCCTCGAACATCGCCGGCAGCAGGTAGTCGATCGCCGCCGATGGCCCGCTGTTGTTGGCGCGCGCCTCGTACAGCAGCGCGCCGGTCTTGCGGTCGCGGATCAGCAGCGCCACCTCGCGCTCGAAGGTCGGCGTGTCGTACGGCCCGCCCCAGCCCCAGCCCCAGCCCGGGCCCCAGCCCGGGCCCCAGAGGCCGCCACGGCCGAAGCGGCCGTGGCCGTAACGAAGGCCGGCGCGCCAGAACAGCGGGTCGTTGTAGACCCACGGGTCGGTGCTGACGACGCGGGCGCCGAGCTGCATCAGGTACTGCGCGTCGTTGGCGTCCGCCACGGCGCGGAAGCCCGCCGCCTCGAGCGCGCCGCGCGCCGCGTCCTCGAGCTGCTGGCGTCGTTCGGGATGCGCCTGCTGCGATGGCAGCCGTTCGAACACGAAGCTCGCCGGCTGGCGTTCGGCCGGCCAGGCGCCGTAGGTCGAGACTTCGTTGCTCAGATTGTTGAAGGCGGCGCAGGCCCCGAGCATGAGAGTGATGGCGGCAACGGCAAGCAGTCTGAGCATGGTGACTCTCCTTCGGCGGCCGGGTGCCTCAGGGCGCGGCGCGCAGCGTGATTGTCGACGTGGCCGGCGGCGCGCAAGCTTCGTCGGCGTCGAACCCGCGGTCGCCGGCGGCGTCGGCCACGCCGGTGGCTTGGAGTGTCGTGAACGGGTAGAGGTTCCGGTCCATCAGATGCGAGGGCACGACGTTGGCCATCGCGTTGAACATGTTGTCGATGCGCCCCGGAAAGCGCCGATCCCAGTCGCGCAGCATCTGCCTGGTCTGCACGCGCTGCAGGTTGTCCTGGCTGCCGCACAGCGTGCAGGGGATGATCGGGAAGCGGCGGTGCGCGGCCCAGCGCTCGAGATCGAGCTCGTTCACATAGGCGAGCGGGCGGATCACGACATTCTTGCCGTCGTCGCTGACCAGCTTGGCTGGCATGCCCTTCAGCTTGGCGCCGAAGAACATGTTCATCAGCAATGTTTGCAACATGTCGTCACGGTGGTGACCGAGCGCAATTTTGGTCGCGCCCAGTTCGCCGGCGACGCGGTACAGGATGCCGCGCCGCAGCCGCGAGCACAGGCTGCACATCGTCTTGCCTTCGGGGATCACGCGCTTGACGATCGAGTAGGTGTCCTGGTTCTCGATGTGGAACGGCACGCCGAGCTTCGCGAGGAACTCGGGCAGCACATGCGCCGGGAACCCGGGCTGCTTCTGGTCGAGGTTGACCGCGACGATGTCGAAGCAAATCGGCGCGCGCGCGCGCAGCCCGATCAGGATGTCGAGCAGCGCGTAGCTGTCCTTGCCGCCCGAGACGCAGACCATCACCTTGTCGCCGTCCTCGATCATGTTGAAGTGGGCGATGGCCCGGCCGACCTGGCGGTGCAGGCGCTTGCCGAGCTTTTGCAACTCGCCCGACGGCTTCGCGTTCTTCGCGGGTGAGTCCAGCACGGCGCTCATGCAGTCGTCTCCTTCAACCCGAACACTTCGCAGCCCACCGCGTCGCAGTCCGGGTACACGTCCGGCTTCGCAGTCGAGACGCGGGCGGCGCGCACCTTCGGGTGCGCCAGCATCAGCGCCAGCACGTCGTCGCACAGCGTCTCCTGCAAGTGGATGTGGCCGCGGCCGATGCGCGAGGCGATGCTGCGGCGCATGAAATCGTAGTCGACCACTTCGTCGAGCTCGTCGGCCCGCGGCGTCGACAGCGCCAGCGGGATGTACAGGTCGACGTTGATCAGCACGCGCTGCTCGCCGGTCTTCTCGAACGCGTGCACGCCGATGTTGATGAAGACCTCGTAGTCGCGCAGGAACAGGCGTCGGCAGTCCATCAGGCTGGGGTGGCTCAGCAGGCTGTGCATCAGGGGTTCTTCTTTGCAAGGTAAAGCACGTCGCGCGGCTGCGCAGCCAGGTGCTGGCCGCCGTCGACCAGCAGCGTCGTGCCGGTGATTGCCGGCGATTCGATCAGGAAGCGCACCGTGCGCGCGATATCGGCCGGCGTCGACGCGCGCCGCAGCGGCGTCATCGTGTGCGCCGACGCGAATTCCTGCTCGTCCATCGGGCCCGAGCGCAGCGTGACGCCGGGCGCCACGCCGCACACGCGCACGCTCGGCGCGAGTGCCTGCGCCAGCATCACGGTTGCGGCCTGCAGCGCCGCCTTGGACAGCGTGTACGAGAAGTAGTCGGGATTCGGGTTCCAGAGTTTCTGGTCGATGATGTTGACGACGCAGCCGTTGCTCTTCGCCTGATCCTCGGTACGACCGGCCAGGTGCGCATGCAGTGCCTGGGCCAGGATCACCGCCGGCGCGGTGTTTGCGCGCCAGTGCTTGTCCATCGCCGCGACGCTGAACGTGGCCGGCTCGTCGTACTCGAAGACCGACGCGCTGTTGACGACCGCGTCGCAGCGCCTGAAATGCGCCGCGACCGCCGGCACCAGCGCGCGGCAGGCCGCCTCGATCGACAGATCGGCCTGGAAGGCTTCGGCGCGCGCGCCGAGCGCGCGCAGTTCGGCCACCGTGGCCTGCGCGTCGGCGGCCGAGCCACGGTAGTGCACCGCCACGTCGAATCCGTGCGCTGCCAGGTCGAGCGCCATCGCGCGGCCGAGCCGCCGGGCGGCGCCGGTGACGAGCACGACAGGGCGGGAAGAGGCGGACATGGTTCCTACAATGCGGCGATGCGAGCGATTGAATCCGCCAGTGTATCGGCGGCCCTGCCCAGGCTGATCCACGCCGCCATCGCGCGCGACGGCGGCTGGCTGCCCTTCGACCGCTTCATGGCCCTGGCGCTGTACGCGCCGGGCCTGGGCTACTACGCGAACCGCAGCCGCAAGTTCGGCATGCTGCCGCAATCGGGCAGCGATTTCGTCACCGCGCCCGAGCTGTCGCCGCTGTTCGGGCGCGTGCTGGCGCGCCAGCTCGCGCAGGCGCTGCGCGCCAGCGACACGCGCGAGCTGTGGGAGTTCGGCGCCGGCTCCGGCGCGCTGGCGAGCCAGCTGCTCGACGCGCTTGGCGCGCAGGTCGAGCGCTACACGATCGTCGATCTGTCCGGCAGCCTGCGCGAACGCCAGCGCGAGCGGCTCGCGCTTCACGGCGAACGCGTGCGCTGGGTCGATGCGCTGCCCGACGCGATGCAGGGCGTGGTCGTCGGCAACGAGGTGCTCGACGCGATGCCGGTGCAGCTGCTGTACTTTGACGGCACGCGCTGGTTCGAGCGCGGCGTCGTGGCCCGCGGCGACGGGTTCGCATGGGGCGACCGGCCGACCGCGCTGGCGCCGCCGTTCGCGCCGGCGTTGCCGCCCGGCACCGTGACCGAGATCCATCCCCAGGCCGAAGCCTTCGTCGCGACGCTGGCCGAGCGCCTGACCCGCGGCGCTGCATTCTTCGTCGACTACGGATTCCCCGCGGCCGAGTATTACCACCCGCAACGCAGCGGCGGCACCTTGATGTGCCACCGCGCGCACCGCGCCGACACCGACCCGCTCGCCGACGTCGGCGCCAAGGACATCACCGCGCACGTCGACTTCAGCGGCATCGCGCTGGTCGCGCAGGACGCCGGGCTGGACGTGATCGGCTACACCACGCAGGCGCACTTCCTGATCAACTGCGGCGTGATGGAGCTGCTGCAGCATGCCGACCTGCCGGCGCGCGCGAACGCCCAGAAGCTGCTGACCGAGCACGAGATGGGCGAGCTGTTCAAGGTGATCGGCTTCGCGAAGGGCTGCGACGCCGCGTTCACCGACGCGCCGATCGGCTTCGCCCACGGCGACCGGACGCACACGCTGTGATCCGCTGGCCGCATCCGAAGGCGCCCAGGTGATCCGTTGGGTACATCGGAGGTCGCCAAGGTGATCCGTTGGCTCATCGTCGTCTTCCTCGCGCTGATCCTGTTCAGCGGCCTGCGGCCGTGGCTCGAGAAGCTCGGCCTGGGCAAGCTGCCGGGCGACTTCCGGTTCCGGCTGTTCGGGCGCGAATGGTTCGTGCCGTTCGCGAGCAGCGTCGTGCTGAGTCTGCTGGCGCTGCTGCTGATCAGGATTTTCTAGCCGGGCTACGATCGCCGAACTCAGCGGATGGAAGACAAGAGGAACGCAGTCGATGGACACTCCCAGCACCCAGGCCGGCCGCTTCGGCAGCGGCCAGACGGTCAAGCGCGTCGAGGACGCGAGCCTGCTCGTCGGCCGGGGCCGGTTCGTCGACAACGTGGCGGTGGCGGGCGCCGCGCACATCGCGTTCCTGCGCTCGCCCTACGCGCATGCGCGCATCGCGTCGGTCGACACCGCCGAGGCCGCGGCGATGCCCGGCGTGCTCGCGGTCTACACCGGCGCGCAACTGCTCGCGGCCGGCGTCAAGCCGATGCCGAAGGCGGCCGGTTTCCAGCGCGCAAACGGTGACCCGCCGGCGTCGGCGGCGCGCCATGCGCTTGCTGTCGACACGGTGCGCTTCGTCGGCGAGGCGGTCGCCGCGGTCGTGGCCGAATCGCGCGAGGCGGCGCGTGACGCGATCGAGGCGGTGCTGGTCGACTACGACGAATTGCCCGCCGTCGTCGACCCGGTGCGCGCCACCGCGCCCGGCGCGCCGGTGCTGTGCCCGGACGCACCCGACAACGTCGCGGCCGAGATGCGCCACGGCGACGCCAAGGCCACCGAGGCCGCGTTCGCGGTCGCCGCGCACACCGTCTCGCTCGATCTCGTGAACCAGCGCCTGGCGCCGAGCCCGATGGAGCCGCGCAGCATCGTCGCCGCATTCGACGCCGCGGCGAACCACCTGACCGTACGCCTGAGCAGCCAGATGCCGACCGGCACGCGCACCTCGCTGGTCGACGCGATCCCGGGCTTGACGGTCGACAACGTGCGCGTCGTCGTCGGCGATGTCGGCGGCGGCTTCGGCATGAAGACCGGCATCCACCCGGAAGACCTGGTCGTCGCGTTCGCGGCGAAGGATCTGCAGCGCCCGGTGCGCTGGCAGGCCGAGCGGGTCGAGGAGTTCCTCTCGGCGGTGCACGGCCGCGACGTCGTCAGCCGTGCCGAGCTGGCGCTCGATGCCGATGGCAAGGTGCTGGCGATGCGCGTGCGCTCGCTCGCGAACGTCGGCGCGTATGCGACCGGGGTCGGTGTGGCGATCCAGCTGCTGATCGGGCCGTGGGTGTCGACCAGCATCTACGACATCGGCACGATCGACCTCCACTACCTCGCCGTGATGACGAACACCACGCCCACCGGCGCCTACCGCGGCGCCGGCCGGCCCGAGGCGATCTACATCACCGAGCGGCTGTTCGACGCCGCGGCACGCGAAATGAAGCTGGACCCGGCCGAGCTGCGCCGGCGCAACCTGGTCCGGCCCGAGCAGATGCCATACACGAACGCGATGGCCCAGATCTACGACAGCGGTCGCTTCGAGCAGATCCTCGACGCCGGCCTCGCACTCGCTGATTGGAACGGGTTCGCCGCGCGCCGCGCCGCGAGCGAGGCCAGGGGCCTGCTGCGCGGCCGCGGTCTCGCGAGCTTCCTGGAGTGGACCGGCGGCAACGTGTTCGAGGAGCGCGTCACCGTCGACGTCTCGGTTGACGGTTTCATCGAGATCGGCTCGGCGACGCAGGCGATGGGCCAGGGCATCGCGACCAGCTACGTGCAGCTCGCGGTCGACGTGTTCGGCGTGCCGCCCGACCGCATCCGCGTGCTGCAGGGCGACACAGCTCGCGCCAACGGCTTCGGCAGCGCCGGCTCGCGATCCCTGTTCACCGGCGGCTCGGCGCTGCGCGTTGCCTCCGAGCGCACGATCGCGAAGAGCAAGGAGCTCGCGGGCGAGGTGCTCGAGGTCGCGCCTGCCGACATCGAGTACCTCGAAGGCCGCTTCAAGGTCGTCGGCACCGATGTCGGCATCGGTCTTTTCGAGCTCGCCGGCAAGCAGCCCGATCAGCACATCACCATCGACTCGACCAGTGCGGTCGGCGGGCCCACGTGGCCGAATGCCTGCCACGTCTGCGAGGTCGAGATCGACCCTGACACCGGGCATGTCGATGTGGTCGGCTACGCCTCGGTCAACGACATCGGTCGCGTCGTCAGCCCGGCGATCGTCACCGGCCAGATCGAAGGCGGCGCGGTGCAGGGCATCGGCCAGGCGCTGACCGAACAGATCGTCTACGACCGTGAGAGCGGCCAGATCCTGACCGCGAGCTTTCAGGACTACGCGCTGCCGCGTGCGGATGTCGCGAGCGCGTTTTTCGAGACGCGGTTCGACACCTCGATCCCGTGCACGACCAACCTGCTCGGCGTCAAGGGCGTCGGCGAGCTCGGCACGATCGGCGCGACGCCGGCGATCGTCAACGCGGTGATCGATGCGCTCGACCACAAAGGCCACGGCCGCGCCGCCGAGCGCGTGCAGATGCCGCTGACGCCGCCGCGCGTGTGGCGCGCGCTGGCCGGCGCGTTCGATCCGTCGCCGTTCGCGTGAGTCGAAGGCGCGGGGCCGCGCGGCGCTGAAAATGCCAGCCCGCGACGGCGCGTGCCGCTCCTATAGTCGGGGCTGACGGCACGCCGACTGACGTCCCGCGCACCGAGGCCTGCAAATGAAATTCGATCTCCACGCCAGGTCGCTGCTTGCCGCGGCATTCGCCCTCTGCCAGCTCGTCGCCCAGGCGGCCTCGCAGGCGCCCGTGGCGGCCGAGAACGGCATGGTCGTGACGGCCCAGCATCTGGCCACGCACGTCGGCGTGGACGTGCTGAAGGACGGCGGCAACGCCGTCGACGCGGCGGTCGCGGTCGGCTATGCGCTCGCGGTCGTCTACCCGGCCGCGGGCAACCTCGGCGGCGGCGGCTTCATGACGATCCAGCTCGCCGACGGCCGCAAGACTTTCCTCGACTTCCGCGAGAAGGCGCCGTTGGCCGCGACCGCGAACATGTACCTCGACAAGGGCGGCAACGTCGTCAATGGCGCCAGCACCTACGGCCACCTTGCGGTCGGCGTGCCGGGCACGGTCTCGGGCATGGAGATGGCGCTCGCGAAGTACGGCACGATGAAGCGCGCCGCGGTGCTGGCGCCGGCGATCAAGTATGCGCAGGACGGTTTCGTGCTCGATCAGGGCGACATCGACATGTTCCTGACCGCGACCGACGACTTCAAGAAAGACCCGGCTTCGGCAGCGATCTTCCTGAACAATGGCGAGCCGTTCCAGGCCGGCCAGAAGATCGTGCAGAGAGACCTTGCGCAGACGCTGAAGGCGATCGCCGACAAGGGCGCGGACGGCTTCTACAAAGGCACGGTCGGCGCCGCGATCGTCGCGAGCAGCCATGCCGGCAAAGGCCTCCTGGTGCAAGCCGACCTCGACCAGTACAAGACGCGCGAGCTCGCGCCGGTGGAGTGCAGCTACCGCGGCTACGGCATCGTCTCGGCGCCGCCGCCGAGCTCGGGCGGCGTGATCATCTGCGAGATCCTGAACATCCTGGAAGGCTACCCGCTGAAGGAGCTCGGTTTCCGCTCGGCGCAGGCGGTGCACTACCAGATCGAGGCGATGCGCCATTCGTACGTGGACCGCAACAGCTACCTCGGCGACCCGGAGTTCGTGAAGAACCCGCTCGAACGCCTGCTCTCGAAGGACTACGCTGCGAAGATCCGCGCCGCGATCGCAGCCGACAAGGCCGGCGTCTCGAAAGACCTCGAGCCGGGCGTCGCGCCGCACGAAGGCAGCAACACCACGCACTACTCGATCGTCGACAAATGGGGCAACGCGGTCTCCGTGACCTACACGCTGAACGACTGGTTCGGCGCCAAGGTCATCGCCGCGAAGACCGGCGTGCTGCTGAACGACGAGATGGACGACTTCACTTCGAAGATCGGCGTGCCCAATCTGTACGGCCTGGTGCAGGGCGAGGCGAACGCCATCGCTCCCGGCAAGCGGCCGCTGAGCTCGATGAGCCCGACCATCGTCACCAAGGAGGGCAAGCCGGTGATGGTGGTGGGCACGCCGGGCGGCAGCCGCATCATCACCGCGGTGCTGCACACCATCATCAACGTGATCGACTACGGCATGAACGTGCAGGAGGCGGTCGACGCGCCGCGCTTCCACCAGCAGTGGTTGCCCGACGTGACCAACATCGAGCCCTTCGCGATCAGCCCCGATACGCGCAAGATCCTCGAGGGCTGGGGCCAGAAGTTGGGCAACCCGCAACCGGCGAATCACCTCGCGGCGATCCTGGTCGGCGCGCCTTCGCTGGGCGGCAAGCCGGTCGGCAGGAACCGCTACTACGGCGCGAACGATCCGCGGCGCAACTCGGGGCTGGCGCTCGGCTACTGACGTGCAGCGCGCGTCGCCCGGCGCACGCGATCGGCGGGGCCGCGGTAAGCTGCGCCTCCACGATCCGACCGGAAGCCGACGATGTTGCTGCTTGCCCGCGCCGCGCTGGCGCTGATCCTCGGTGCCTTGCTCGGCTGCCAGTCGCCCGGCCCGTTTCCCGCTTCGGCGTCGATATCGTCGCCGGCCGCGGCCGCGGATTCACCGGGGCTCGTCGCGTTCGCGTCCGACGACGGTTTGCGGCGCTTGGCGCGCGCCGGCGGCAAGGCCAGCTTTCCATTGCTGGCGAACCAATTCGAAGCCCAGCTGAATGCCGCCTTCTGCGGCCCGACGAGCGCGGCCATCGTGCTCAATGCCGCGCGGCCCGCCGGCGCCGAACTGCCGCGCGACCACGGTCGGTTGCACGTCGACGACCTGCGCAACGTGCCGGCCGGCTTCGACCCGATCGTTCCCCGCTACACGCAGGACAACGTCATCGAGAAGGGCGCCAAGACCCGCACGCAGGTGCTCGGCGAACCGATGCTGGTCGACGGCCGGCCGCGGCGCGACTTCGGCTACCAGCTGCGCCAGTTCGACCAGATGCTGCGCGCCAACGGCCTCGAGACGCGGGCCGTGGTGGTCGACGATGCGAAACCCGAGGCGGCGATTCGCGACGAGCTCGTCGCGACCCTGAACCGCCCCGGCGGCTTCGTCGCCGTGAACTACCGGCGCGAGGCCGTCGGCCAGAAGGGCGGCGGACACATCTCGCCGCTCGGCGCCTACGACGCGGCCACCGACTCGTTTCTCGTGCTCGACGTGAACCCGGCCGCGGCGGGCTGGGTCTGGATGCCCGCGGCGACGCTCGTGAAGGGCATGCGCACCTTCGACACCGTGGAGAACCGCGGCTACATTCTCGTCGGGCCACGCTGAGGCCAGACCGCCCGGCCGGCATGAGCGACGACGCGGCGATCGTCCGCGATTTCTCGATCGAACTGCAGCCCAACAAGCACGTCGCCGACGCGAGCGTCGAGCGCGCCGAGAAGCGCTTCGGCAAGTTACGGCAGGTGCGGCGTGCACAGGCCCTGCAGCGCGTCGGGCATGTCTTCTTCGCTCAGCGTGAGCGTCAGGCTTCGGCCATCCGCATCGGTTACATGGATGCGGTAGCTGAACCGGTCCGGCGCCGGCACGGCCGGTGCGGCGCGCGCTGCGCCGGCCGTGCCGACCAGCGCCAGCACCGCGTCGCGCTGCGGTGCGCTGAGCGCGGCGCCCTCGAGATCCACGCTCGCCTTCAGGCCCGCGAAGCCGCCGCTGCGTTCGATGCGCAAGTGTTGCAGCGCCGCGCTGCGCGCCTTCGCCTTCACGTCGCCGCTTCCGGCAAGCCGACACCGGCCCAGGCGGCGCGGCACGCGTCGGCCGCGGCGCTGCCGCCGAGCCGTTGCGCGCTGGCGAGCGTCGCCGCGGCGAATTCCTGGAACGTGGCATCGCTGCGCAGCCGGCGCCGGGTGCAGGCGTCGTACCAGACCATGATCGCCGTCTGCCACGCGGGGCCGCCGAGCGCGCGTGCGAAGTTCGCGAAGGCCTTGTTCGGCACGCCGCTGTTGTCGTGCACGTCGGCGGTCGGGTCGATCTGGCCGTAGCGCTCGGGTTGCGGCGCGAGGCAGTGCGCGGCCGATGGCCGGGCCATGTCGCGCAGGCAGCTATAGCCCTTGGCCTGCGCCGGCGGCGCGATGATGCCGGCACCGATCAGCCAGCCGCGCGGCTCGGCGGCGTTCCACTGGTTCAACCACTGGTGGAAGACGGCACCGAACACGTCGCTGAGGCTCTCGTTCAATGCGCCCGACTCGCCCTCGTAGCGCAATGCGCTCTCGTTCTGCGTGACGCCGTGCGTCACCTCGTGGCCGATGACGTCCGGCGCGAGGTACATCGGGCCGAAGAGCTGGCCGTCGCCGTCGCCGTAGACCATCTGTTGACCGTTCCAGAACGCGTTGTCGTAGTGCTTCGCGTAGTGCAGGCTCGAGACCAAGTCCATGCCCTTGCCGTCCACCGAGTTGCGGCCGAGCACAGTTCGGTAGAACTCGATCAGCCTGGCGGTCGCATCGAACGTGGTCTTGAAGCCGGCGGTCGGCCTCGCGACCGGCGCGCCGGGCAACGTCTTGCGCTGCTTGCAGTCGAACAGATGCTGGGCGGCCACATGGGCCGCCACCTCGGCACGGTGGCGGTCGGGATCGCGCAGCGTCGCGATCCGGTGCGCCTCGCGCAAGCCACGCAGGCGCTCGGTCTCGAGGCAGCTGTCGCGCAGCCGCTGGCGCGTCGCCTCGTCGAGCGACGGGTCGCGCGCGAAGCGGCGCAGCACGTCGAGCGGCACGATCGCACAACAGATCGGCCGCAGGCGGGCGGGCGCAACAGGGCTGGGGCGGTTCATCAGCACCGTTCTGCCGCCGTTCGCCCCGAAACCGTGTAACCGCTTCTAAGTGGCGGCAGATGCGCCACGCTTCGCCACCAGGGTCAGGATGTCGTAACTCGCCACCAGTTCGCCGTCCTGGTTCGTCACCTCGACGTCCCATGCGACGACGCCCTGGCCGACGCCGTTCGCGTCCTTCTTCTGCCGATCGGTCTTGCGCTTGCAGGTCAGGCGCGCGCGGATCGTGTCGCCGATGGGCACCGGCTTGACGAAGCGCAGCGTGTCCAGCCCGTAGTTCGCGAGCACCGGGCCGGGCGCGGGCGAGACGAACAGGCCGGCCGCGGCCGAGAGCACGAAGTAGCCGTGCGCGATGCGCTTGCCGAACGGGCTCTCCTTGGCCGCGATCGCGTCGAAGTGCATGTAGAAGTAGTCGCCCGAGATGCCGCCGAACGCGACGATGTCGGCCTCGCCGACCGTGCGGCGGTGCGTCAGCAGCGAGTCGCCGATGGCCAGGTCTTCGTACCAGCGGCGGAACGGGTGCACTTCCGATTCATTGACCTTGGCGCCGCGGATGTGCTCGCCGGTGATCGCCGCGAGCATCGTCGGCGAGCCTTGCAGTGCGGCGCGTTGCAGGTAGTGTTTGACGGCGCGGATGCCGCCCAGCTCTTCACCACCGCCGGCGCGGCCCGGGCCGCCGTGCTTCAGCGCGGGCAGCGGCGAACCGTGGCCGGTCGATTCGGCGGCGGCCTCCCGGTCGAGGATCAGCATGCGGCCATGCAGCGCGGCCGCCACCGGGATCACGCGCGCGGCGATCTTCGGATCGCGCGTGACCAGCGTGCCGACCAGGCTGCCCTTGCCGCGCGCGGCCAGCGCGATCGCCTCGTCGATGCCTTCGTACGGCATCAGCGTGCTGACCGGGCCGAAGGCCTCGACATCGTGGACGGCGTCGTGGGTGAGCGGCGTGCGGCTGAGCAGCAAGGTCGGCGAGAAGAACGCACCTTCGGCGACGCCGTCGCCGACCGGGTTGAAGCCGTCGCGTGCGCCGTAGACGAGTTCCGCGCCTTGCATCAACGTCGCGACGCGGTCGGCCACATCGCTCTGCTGCGCGTGCGAGGCGAGGGCGCCCATGCGCACGGTTTCATTCGACGGATCGCCGACGACCGTCTTCGCCAACCGCGCGCGCAGCTTCTCGGCGACCGCATCGAGGTGCTTGCGCGGCACGATCGCGCGGCGGATCGCGGTGCACTTCTGGCCGGCCTTGACCGTCATCTCGCGCGCCACTTCCTTGACGAACAGGTCGAACTCCTCGTCGTCCGGCGTCACGTCGTCGGCCAGGATCGCGCAGTTCAGCGAGTCGGCCTCGGCGTTGAACGGGATCGAGTGGCGCACGACGTTCTTGTGGACCCGCAGGGACGCGGCGGTGTCGGCCGAGCCGGTGAAGGTGACCACATCGCGGCCGTCGAGGCGGTCGAGCAGGTCACCGGTGCTGCCGATGACAAGCTGCAACGCGCCCTTCGGCAAGATGCCGGATCGGTCGATCAAGCGCACTGCCGCTTCGGTCAGGTAGCTCGTCGCGGTCGCGGGTTTGGCTATGCACGGCATGCCGGCGAGAAAGCTCGGCGCGAACTTTTCGAGCAGGCCCCAGATCGGGAAATTGAACGCGTTGATGTGCACCGCGATGCCGCCGCGCGGCACGAGGATGTGGGTGCCGGCGAAGCCGCCCTTCTTGCCCAAGCTCATCGCGGGGCCCTCGTGCACCAGGTTGCCCGAAGGCAGCTCGTTGGTGCCGATGCCGGCGTACGCGAACAGCGTGCCGCTGCCGCCTTCGATGTCGATCCAGCTGTCGGCCCGGGTCGCGCCGGTGTGGGCCGAGATCGCGTAGAGCTGTTCCTTGTGCTCGCCGAGGTATTTCGCGAGTGCTTTTAACGCCGACGCACGTTGCTGGAAGTCCAGCGCCATCAGCGCCGGCAGGCCGACGTTGCGGGCGTAGGCCACGGCTTCGCCGAAGTCGATGCTCTCGGCGTGCGTGCTCGCGACCGGGCGGCCGTTGATTGCGCTGTGCAGCAGCTGCGCGCCCTGCGTGCCGAGCCAGCGGCCGGCGATGAAGCTTTGGAGTGTGGTGGTCATGGTCGTGTTTCCTCAGCGCTCGTCGAATGAAAGGACGACGTGCGGTGTCAATGGGTGCGCCTGGCAGGTCAGCACGAAGCCGTTCGCGACCTCGTTCTTGTCGAGCGCGAAGTTGCGCTCCATGCGCACCTCGCCTTCGACCAGCTTCGCGCGGCAGGTGCCGCACACGCCCGAGGTGCAGGAGAACGGCACTTCGAGCCCGGCGCTCGATGCGGCATCGAGGATGCTGGCCTGGTCCCTGGTGAACGCGATCTCGCGCTTCAGGCCGTCGCGAATGATCGTGATGCGCGCGGTTTCGGCGTCGCCCGGCTTGGCTTCGTGGATCACCGCGTCGACCTGTTGTGATTGATTCGCCTGCGGCGCGAGGCCGAAGCGTTCGATGTGGATGCGCTCTTCCGGCACGCCGGCCGCGAGCAGCGCCGCCTCGGCCTCGTCGTTCATCTGGAACGGGCCGCAGATGAAGGCGTGGGCTATGCCGGCCGCCGGCACCACGCTGCTCAGGAACTCGCCGATCTTGGCGCGGTTCATCACGCCCATGTTCAGCGGCGCGTCGGTGTGCTCGTCGGAGAACACATGGTGCAAGGTCAGCCGCGTCAGGTACTTGTTCTTCAGGTCCTCGATCTCTTCCTTGAACATCGTCGACTTGAGCGCGCGGTTGCCGTAGATCAGCGTGAAGTCGCTGAGCGGCTCGCGCGCCAGCACCGTCTTCATCGTCGACAGGATCGGCGTCACGCCGCTGCCGCCGGCGATGCCGACATGGTGGCGCCGCGCGGCGGGCTCGATCGGCACGAAGAAGCGGCCCTGCGGCGCCATCACGCTGATCGTGTCGCCGGGCTTCAGGTGCTCGTTGATCCAGTTCGAGAACACGCCGCCCTTGACCTTGCGCACGCCGACGCGCAGTTCGCCGTCGTCGACGCCGGCGCAGATCGAATACGAGCGGCGCAGGTCGGCGCCCTCAATGTCTTTGCGCAGCGTGAGGTACTGGCCTTGCGTGAAGCTGAAGACCTCGCGCAGCTCGGTGGGCACGTCGAATGCGACGACGACGGCCTCGGCGGTATCGGGCAGAACCTCGCGCACGCGCAGCGGGTGAAAGATGACGCTCATTCGGATTCGTCTACGCCTCAGATCGGTTTGAAGTGTTCGAACGGCTCCTGGCACGCGAGACAACGCCACGTCGCCTTGCACGCGGTGGAGCCGAAGGCGGCGAGGCGCTCGGTGTGGTGGCTGCCGCAGCGCGGGCAGGCGAGCGCGACGGTCTTGGCGGCGCGGGGGAAGAAGCGGATCGGTACTTCGGCGCTGATGGCCGGGCCGGGCGGCACGATGCCGTAGGCCAGCAGCTTGGCGCGGCCTTCGGCGCTGATCCAGTCGGTCGTCCATGCGGGCGCGCGGCGCAGCGTCGCGCGGACCGGGCCGAGGCCGGCGGCATCGATCGCCTGCAGGACGTCGTGCTCGATCACCTCGGTCGCCGGGCAGCCGGAATAGGTCGGCGTCAGCACGATTTCGAGCACACCGTCGTGATCGATCACGTCGCGCACGATGCCGAGTTCGCAGACCGACACGGCCGGCACCTCGGGGTCGAGCACGGTCGCGAGCACGCGCCAGGCGGCGGCCGCGCGCGCGCTGCTGGCGACTGCCGTGCTCACCAAACGCCCCCCGGGTAGCTGCGCTGCAGGTGCTGCATCTCGGCCAGGATGAAGCCCATGTGCTCGCTGTGCACGCCGCGCGTGCCGGTGCTGCGGAAGGCCGAGTCCTTCGGGATGCTCAGGCCGGATTCAATGAACACGGCCGTCATCTCGGCCAGCCACGGTTCGCGCAGGTCGGCGAAACGCGGGCCGAGGCCGGCCGCGTGCGCCGCGGTGTCGACCGCGTCGCTCTCGAACAGCTCGGCCGTGAAGCGCCAGATCTCGGCCAGCGCATCGTCGATACGGCGGCGCGATTCGGCCGTGCCATCGGCGAGGCGCACGACCCAGTCGGCGGCGTGCCGCTGGTGGTAGCGCGCTTCCTTCACGGCTTTGCCGGCGATGGCGCCGACTTCGGCATCGCTCGAGTTCTGCAGCCGCTCCCACAGCACCTTGGCCCAGGTCGCGACGATCAGGTTGCGCAGCACCGTGAACGCGAAGTCGCCGCGCGGGAGTTCGGCGATGGTCGCGTTGAAGTAGTCGCGCTCGTCTCGCAGATAAGCGAGCTGGTCTTCGTCGTGGCCCGCGCCTTCGAGCGTGCCGGCATGCGTGAGCAGCGCGCGCGACTGGCCGACCAGGTCGAGCCCCATGTTCGCCAGCGCTATGTCTTCCTCGAGCACCGGCGCGTGGCCGCACCACTCGGCCAGGCGCTGCGCGAGGATCAGCGCGGTGTCGCCGACGCGCAGCAGGTACTGCACTTCCGGCACACGCTTGAGTTGGATGGATTGCGTCATGACAGCCCCTCGTCCGATGAATACATCGGCCGATCCGCCGAGGGGATGCGGGCCGGCTTGGGAGCGCCCCGGCGCTCGGCCCGCTCTCGGCTGTCGAATGCTTTCATCTTGTCGCCTCACATGTGGTCGAGCGACTTCGGCAACTCGTAGAAGGTCGGGTGGCGGTAGACCTTGTCTTCCGCCGGGTCAAAGTACATCGCCTTGTCGCCCGGGTCGCTGGCGACGATCTGGTCCGAGCGCACCACCCACACGCTCACGCCTTCCTGGCGCCGCGTGTAGACATCGCGGCCCATCTGGATCGCCAGCTTCGCGTCGGCCGCGTGCAGGCTGCCGCAATGCTTGTGATCCAGCCCGGCCTTGCTGCGCACGAACACTTCCCACAGCGGCCATTCGGAATTGACGACCCCGCGTGCGGCGCGTACGCCGCTCGATCCCCCGAGCGGATCGAGCCCGGCTTGGGGTGGCCCGGCGCTCGGGCTCGTCGGCTTCGTGGTCATGCGGCCTCCTTCATCGTCTGCTTGTTCGCGTGCGCGGTCGCGGCGTCGCGCACCCACGCGCCGTCGTTCCAGGCCTTCACGCGCGCCGCGAGCCGCTCGCGGTTGCATGGCCCGTCGCCGGCGATCACGCGCTTGAACTCGCTCCAGTCGATCACGCCGAAGTCGTGCGATTGACGGGCCTCGTTCCACTTCAGATCGGGGTCGGGCAGTGTCACGCCGAGCAGCTTGGCCTGATCCACCGTCGCGTCGATGAAGCGCTGGCGCAGCTCGTCGTTGCTGACGCGCTTGATGCCCCAGCGCATCGACTGCGCGCTGTTCGGCGACTCGTCGTCCGGCGGCCCGAACATCATGATGGACGGCCACCACCAGCGGTTCACCGCGTCCTGCACCATCGCCTTCTGCGCGGCGGTGCCCTTGGTCATCATCGTCAGCAATGCCTCGAAACCCTGGCGCTGGTGGAAGCTTTCTTCGCGGCAGATGCGGATCATCGCGCGCGCATACGGCGCGTACGAGCAGCGGCAGATCGGCACCTGGTTCATGATCGCCGCGCCATCCACGAGCCAGCCGATCGTGCCCATGTCGGCCCAGCTCAGCGTCGGGTAGTTGAAGATCGAGCTGTACTTGGCGCGGCCGGTGTGCAGCGCGTCGAACAGCTGGTCGCGCGAGGTGCCGAGCGTCTCGGCGGCGGCGTAGAGGTACAGGCCGTGGCCGCCTTCGTCCTGCACCTTCGCGAGCAGGATCGCCTTGCGCTTGAGCGTCGGTGCACGGCTGATCCAGTTGCCCTCGGGCAGCATGCCGACGATCTCGGAGTGCGCGTGCTGGCTGATCTGACGCACCAGCGTCTTGCGGTAGTGCTCGGGCATCCAGTCCTTCGCCTCGATGAAGTCGCCGGCGTCGATGCGGGCGTCGAAGCGTTCCTGCAGCTGCATTTCTTCGGCGGAGCGCCGCGCCTTCGGCGCCTCGCCCGCGGCCGTGGTGTCCATCGCTTGGGTGTACATGACTTGCTCCTTACTTGGGGCGTTTGTCGATCACGCGCCGGGCCTTGCCGGTCAGCGTGCGTTCGATCGAATCGGGGGCGAGCACGCTGACGCGCGTCGAGATGCCGACCAGCTTCTTCACGCGCTGCTGCACCCACATCGCGATCGCCTGCCGCTCTTGCGAGTTCGTGCCGTCGAAACCGGGTTGCAGCTCGCAGTGCACCTCGATCTCGTCCATCAGGCCGTCGCGGCTGACCTGGACCTGATACTGACCGGAGAGCTGCGCGTGCGCGAGCACGATCTCCTCGATCTGCGTCGGGAAGACGTTGACGCCGCGGATGATCAGCATGTCGTCGCTGCGGCCCACGATCTTGCCCATGCGGCGGAACGCGCGCGCGCTCGGTGGCAGCAAGCGCGTCAGGTCGCGCGTGCGGTAGCGGATCATGGGCAGCGCTTCTTTCGTCAGCGACGTGAACACGAGTTCGCCCTCGCTGCCGTCGGGCAGGACTTCGCCGGTATCCGGGTCGATGATCTCGGGCAGGAAGTGGTCTTCCCACACGACCGGGCCGTCCTTGCTCTCGATGCACTCGCTCGCCACGCCGGGGCCCATCACTTCACTCAGGCCGTAGATGTCGACCGCGTCGATCGCGGCCTTGGTCTCGAGCTCGCGGCGCATTGCCTCAGTCCACGGTTCGGCGCCGAAGATGCCGACCTTCAGCGAGGTCTCGCGCGGGTCGATCTTCTGGCGCACCATCTCTTCGATGATCACCTGCATGTAGCTCGGCGTGACCATGATGATGCTGGGCTTGAAGTCCTGGATCAGCTGGACCTGCTTCTCGGTCTGCCCGCCGGACATCGGAATCACGGTGCAGCCGAGACGCTCCGCGCCATAGTGCGCGCCCAGGCCGCCGGTGAACAGGCCGTAGCCGTAGGCGACCTGGATGATGTCGCCCTGGCGTCCGCCCCCGGCACGGATCGAGCGCGCGACCAGGTCGGCCCAGGTATCGATGTCCCTGCGCGTGTAGCCGACCACCGTCGGCTTGCCGGTCGTGCCCGACGACGCGTGCAGCCGAACGACTTGCTCGCGCGGCACTGCGAACAGGCCGAACGGGTAGTTGTCGCGCAGATCCTTTTTGACCGTGAACGGGAACTTCGCGAGGTCGGCGAGCTGCTTCAGGTCGTCCGGGTGCACGCGCTTCGCGTCGAAGGCTTTGCGGTAGTGCGGCACGTTCGCGTAGGCATGATGCAGCGTCGCCTTCAGGCGCGCGAGCTGCAGCGCAGTGATTTCGTCCCGGCTCGCGGTCTCGATCGCATCGAGCTCGTCGGGTCGGGGTTGTTTGACGGGCATGCGGGTCTCCTCGATCAACCGGTCACTGCCGGCTTGCCTTTCACCGTGTACGAGCGCCCGCGGAACATCGCGATGCGCTCGCCGCGCTGGTTCGTGACCTCGGTGTCGTAGACGCCGGTGCGGCCTGCCTTCGAGACTTCGAAGCAGCGCGCGGTCACCACGTCGCCGAGCCGGCCGGGCGCGAGCAGGTCGATCGAAAAACCCGAGGCCACGGTCAGCTCGTTGTACGAGTTGCAGGCGAACGCGAAGGCCGAGTCGGCGAGTGTCGCGATCAGGCCGCCGTGGCAGATGTCGTGGCCGTTGAGCATGTCGTCGCGGATCGTCATCCTCAGCGTCGCACTGCCGGGCTTCACCTCATGGATCTGCATGCCGAGCAGCTTTGACGCGCGGTCGTTGCGGAACATGCCCTCGCGGACCCGATCCGCGGTGCGCTGCGCGGCATCAGTCATGGAAGCGCTCTCCGGTGAAATGCAGCCGCGACAGCCGCGGCGCGCGCCGGTAGCGGATGTCGCCATAGTGCGCCTGCAAATTCGCGAGCACCGCGACGACGCGCGAGGCACCGAGCGCGTCGGCCCACGCGAGCGGTCCCATCGGGTAGGCGGTGCCGAGCACCATCGCGATGTCGATGTCGGCGGCCTGCGTGCCGGTCCAGGTCATCACGTCGGCGGCTTCGTTGGCCACGCAGCACACCGTGCGCATCAGCGCGAGGCCGGCGACGTCGTCGAGTGCGATCAGCGCGATCTTCACGACCTGCAAGAGCGCGGCGAGGGCGGGCAACTGCGCCGCGGCCGCCGGGCTGGCGGTCGCGCCGAGCGTCGTCGTGGTCGAGAAGTCGCGCGCCAGGTCGAGCAGGATCAGTGCGCTGCCGGCACTGCGCTCGGCAGCGCTGCGACCATCGGTCAGCGCGATGCGGGTGTCGCCGATCGCGAGCGTCTCGTCGGGCAGGCCGGCGTGCGTCGTCACGTGGACGCCGGCGGCTCGCAGTCGTTGCACCAGCGGGCCGAGCAGGCCGGCGTTCGGCGCGACTGTGAGCGCGCCGCCGGCGTCGCCGGCCGCCACGGTCGCGACGAACGGTGCCACCGCGTCCTTGCCGTACGGATAGAACCCGCGCCCGGTCTTGCGCCCGAAGCGGCCGCTGCGCACCAGCTCCTGCTGGATCACGTGCGGCGCGTAGCGCGCGTCGAACGCCGTCGCCTGGAACACCGATTCGGTGACCGAGAGGTTCACGTCCAGCCCGATCAGATCCATCAGCTCGAACGGCCCCATCGCGAAGCCGCCGGCCTCGCGCATCAGCCTGTCGATCTCCGGTGCCGGCTCGATGCGCTCGGCCAGCAGCCGCAAGCCCTCGGCGTAGTACGGCCGGGCGACGCGGTTGACGATGAAGCCCGGCGCGTTCGGTGCGTCGACCGAGGTCTTGCCCCAGGCCTTCGACAGCGTGTGCATCAATGGCACCAGGGCCGGGTCGGTCTCGACACCCGGAATCACCTCGACCAGCTTCATGCGCGGGGCCGGGTTGAAGAAGTGCCAGCCGATCAACCGCCGCGGGTGCTGCAGCTCCTGCGCCACGGCGGTGATCGAGATCGACGAGGTGTTGGTGGCGATCACCGCATTCGGTGCGATGAAGCCCTCGAGCTGTCGGAACAGGCCCTGCTTCGCGTCGAGGCGCTCGACGATGGCCTCGACCAGCAGGCCGCAGCCGGCGAGCTTGTCGATCGACGCCGCCACCGACAGGCGCGCCAGCACCGCGTCGCGCTCGGGCCCGTCCATCTTGCCGCGCTTGACCGCGCCGTCGAGGTCGACCGCGATGCGCTTGAGACCGTTGTCGGCCGCACCCGACTGGGCGTCGAACAGGCGCACCGCGTGGCCCGATTGCGCCGCGAGCTGGGCGATGCCCGCGCCCATGCTGCCGGCGCCGATGACGGCCACCGCCGTCTGCGTGTTCAACGAGTAGCCCATGAAACCTTTGGTCTGCGAATGGAGGCGGTCAGTGTGCGGCGCCACCGGGGATTGGTCAAAAAAGGATGAAAACATATTCGACCGCCCGGTCGGTAAATAATACGAGCGGGCGCGTGACGATGCAAGCCCGAAGGCCGAGGGAAAACCCGGGATCTCAGCCCGCCAGGTTCTCGCGCAGCCACGCGCTCGCCTGGCCGCGCGATGCGAGCCCGAGCTTGTCGAGAATGTTCGCGACGTGGCGCTTCACGGTGCGCGGGCTGATGCGTGGCCGCGAGCGTGACGCGGTGCAGGTCGTCGAGCACGGGCATCACCGCGGTCCCTGAACCCGAGACCTACGTGATGCTGCTGGCGGGCTCGGGTGTGGTCGGCTTTGTCGCGCGCCGGCGCAGGGCTTGATCACGCGCGACGCGCGCGACGAATGACGGGCGGCCCGGAGCGATCCGCGGCCGCATTCCCATGCGGGGTCAGAACATTCGTCGCGCCTGCGTCGCGCGCTACTCGACCGTCACGCTCTTCGCCAGGTTGCGCGGCTTGTCGACATCGGTGCCGCGGGCGCACGCGGTGTGGTACGCGAGCAGCTGCAGCGGCACCACATGCAGGATCGGCGACAGCGCACCGTAGTGCTCCGGCATGCGGATCACGTGCAGGCCCTCGCCCGAGACGATGCGCGTGTCGGCGTCGGCGAACACGAACAGCTCGCCGCCGCGCGCGCGCACTTCCTGCAGGTTGCTCTTGAGCTTTTCGAGCAGCGCGTCGTTCGGCGCGATGGTGACGACCGGCATCTCGGCCGTGACGAGCGCGAGCGGGCCGTGCTTGAGCTCGCCGGCCGGGTAGGCCTCGGCGTGGATGTAGCTGATCTCCTTCAGCTTCAGCGCGCCCTCGAGCGCGATCGGGTAATGCAGGCCGCGGCCGAGGAACAGCGCGTTCTCCTTGCGCGCGAACTCCTGTGACCACGCGATCACCTGCGGCTCCAGCGCGAGCACGCCCTGCACCGCCAGCGGCAGGTGGCGCAGTGCCGTCAGATGCCCGGCCTCCTGGGCGTCGGTGAGAAAGCCGCGGGTCTGCGCCAGCGCCAGGGTCAGCAGGAACAGGCCGACGAGTTGCGTGCTGAAGGCCTTGGTCGACGCGACGCCGATCTCGACGCCGGCGCGCGTGATTGTCGCGAAGCGGCACTCGCGCACCATCGCGCTGGTCGCGACGTTGCAGATCGTCAGCGTGTGCGGCATGCCCAGGCCGCGCGCGTGCTTCAGCGCCGCGAGCGTGTCGGCGGTTTCGCCGCTCTGCGTGATCGCGACGACCAGGGTGCGCGGGTTCGGCACGCTGTCGCGGTAGCGGTATTCGCTCGCGACCTCGACGCTGGTCGGGATCTTGGCGATGCTCTCGAGCCAGTATTTCGCGACCGAGCCGGCGTAATAGCTGGTGCCGCAGGCCAGGATCAGCACCGAGTCGACCTCCTTGAACACGCGGTGCGCGCCGTCGCCGAAGAGTTCGGGCGTAACGCCCGGCACCGCGTCGAGCGTGTCGGCGATCGCCTTCGGTTGCTCGAAGATCTCTTTCTGCATGTAGTGGCGGTAGGGGCCGAGCTCGGCCGCGCCGCTGTGCGCGATCACGGTGCGCAGCTCGCGCTGCACCGCCTGGTAGCGGCCGTGTGTGTCGCGATGGCTGATCCAGTGCTTGCCGAGTTGCAGGTCGACGACGTCGCCCTCTTCGAGGTAGACGATCTGGTCGGTCACGCCGGCCAGCGCCATCGCGTCGGACGCGAGAAAGGTCTCGCCGGCGCGCTCGCCGCGGCCCACGCCCAGCACCAGCGGCGAGCCTTCGCGCGCGCCGACCACACGCTGCGGCTCGTCGCGGCAGAACACCGCGATCGCGAACGCGCCGCGCAGCCGCACGACCGTGCGCTGCACCGCGTCAAACAGGTCGCCGTCGTAGAGCTGGTCGACGAGGTGGGCGATGACCTCGGTGTCGGTCTGGCTGCTGAACACGTAGCCGCGCGCGGTCAATTCGGCGCGCAGCTCGTCGTGGTTCTCGATGATGCCGTTGTGCACGAGCGCGATCCGACCGGCCTGCGCGCTGCCGCTGACCGCGACCGCCGCGTCCGACACGCCGGGGCCGCGGCTGAAGTGCGGGTGCGCGTTGTGCAACGCCGGCGCGCCGTGGGTGGCCCAGCGGGTGTGGGCGATGCCGGTGCCGGACTGGACCGCGTCGCGCGCCACTTCAGCCTCGAGTTCGGCGACGCGTGCGGTGCTGCGGGCGCGGCGCAACTCGCCGTTCTGGTGCACCGCGACGCCGCAGGAGTCATAGCCGCGGTACTCGAGGCGTTTCAGGCCCTCGATCAGGATCGGGACGATGTTGCGGGTGCTCACGGCACCGACGATTCCGCACATGCTGGCCATTCGTTGAAAGCGATGGCTGGGATCGTAGGCCCGAGACGAAGGTGAATGCGTGCATATATCGACTCAAAGTGGCCCATAATTTCATCCAATAGTTGCAATGAGTAGAAAAGGCATGCATCTCTAAGCTATGAACGATTCAGTCACTATGGATGCCGCCGATCTGCGCATCCTCGCCCAGTTGCAGCAGGACGCCTCGCTGTCGAATCTGGCGCTTGCGGCGGCGACGCACACCTCGGCGGCCACCTGCCTGCGCCGGGTCAAGCGGCTGGTCGCGGCGGGCGTGATCGAACGGCAGGTCGCGATCCTGTCGCCGCAGAAGATGGGCACCGGCCTGACGGCGATCGCCGAAGTCGGTCTCGACCGCCAGAGCGCAGAACACCTCGCCGAGTTCGAGGCGCGCGCGGTCGCGCAGCCGGAGGTGCAGCAGTGCTACCGCGTCTCGCCCGGCCCCGATCTCGTGCTGGTGCTGCAGGTCCTCGACATGGCGCAGTACCACGCGCTGGTCCAGCGCCTGTTCACGCAGGACGCGAACGTGCGCAACGTCAAGACCTTCTTCAGCGTGCACCGCGCCAAGTTCGAGACGCGCGTGCCGCTGCCGGCGCTGCCAGCGGCGTGAGCCATCGCACGGCCCGGCCGCGCGCCGGGCCGCACCCGCCGCCGGTCAGCCGCGTTTCTTCGCGCGTGGGTGCGCCGCGTCGTAGACCTTCGACAGGTGGCCGAAGTCGAGCTTGGTGTAGACCTGCGTGGTCGTGATATTGGCGTGGCCCAGCAGTTCCTGCACCGCGCGCAGGTCGCCGCTGGACTGCAGCAGGTGGGTCGCGAACGAGTGCCGCAGCATGTGCGGGTGCACATGGGTCGGCAACCCGGCGCGTAGCGCGCGCAGCTTCAGGCGCGCTCGCACCTGGCTCGCGCCGAGCCGCGCGCCGCGGCTGCCGACGAGCAGCGCCGGCTCGTCGGTGCGCGCGAGATCGCCGCGCAGCGCCAGCCACGCGTTCAGCGCCTTCAGCGCTGCGCCACCGACCGGTACGCTGCGCCGCTTGCCGCCCTTGCCGAGCACGTGGGCACTGGCGTCGGCGATGTCGATCCAGCCGGCGCCGCCCGGCCGCAACCCGAGGCCGACGAGTTCGCCGACGCGCAGCCCGCAGCCGTAAAGCAGTTCGACGATGCACTGGTCGCGTGCTTCGATCGCCGGCGATTCGCTGGTGGCGCCGTCGGCAGCGCGCGGTGCGTCGGCCAACGCCATCGCGAGGTCGACCGAGAGCGCCTTCGGCAGCGGCTTGGGCGCCTTCGGCGCGCGCACGCCTTCGGCCGGGTTCAGCGCCACCAGCCCGTCGCGGCCCAGCCAGCGGTAGAGGCCGCGCCAGGCCGACAGCGCGAGCGCGATGCTGCGCGGCGCCAGCCCCCGACCGTGTAGCGCCGCGGCCCAGCGGCGGATATGGTGCACCTGCACCTCGCGCAAGGGCAGCGGCTGCGCGGCTGCGAAGGTCTGCAGCTTCAGGAGCGCGTCGCGGTACAGCGTCAGCGTGCGTGCCGCCAGGCGCCGCTCGACCTCGAGATGGACGAGGTGGCGCCGGATGTCGACGTCGAGCGCAGGCACCGCCTCGGGGCGCTGCGCCGGCTCGGTCACGGTGTCGCCGTCAGGCGCGCACCGGCAGCAGCCGCGACAGCGCGGCGCCGGCGATGTCGCCGATGCGGGACAGGAACTCGGTGCCCATGTCGGCGGTGTAGCGGGTCGCGTCGGGCGAGGCCAGCACCAGCATGCCGAACCCCGGCAGCGCCGACCCTTCGGTGCCGTCCGCCGCGGTCGCACGCAGCGGGATCAGCGCCATCGACTTCGCGCCGGCCGGGTCGGCCAGCCACTGCGATGCCTCGAAGCCGGAATTGACGCCGCAGTACGGTTGGCTCAGGCTGCCGGCGAATAGCTTGACGTCGTCGCCGACCGGTCGCGCGAAATCGAGCGCGGCGAACGGCGCCGCGGCGCCCCAGACCCGGATACCGGCCTGCGGGATCATGAAGTGGTGCATCAGCTCGCGCATCAACACGCCGGGCAGGTCGGCCGGCTGCTGCGTCAGCATCAGCGCACGGGTCCAGCGATGCAGGCGGTCGGCGATGCCGACGTTGTCCTGGCCGTAGCGGATCATCTCGATGATCTTGCCCTCGAGGCCGCGAATCTTGTCGCGCAGCATCTCCATCTGCCGCTCCTGCAGCGACACCGCGCGCTGGCCGTGCGGGCTGGTCAGCTGGACGCTGCCGAGCAGCTCGGCGTGGCGCTCGAAGAAGCCCGGCGTGTTCGCCAGGTAGTTGGCGATGTCGGCTTCGGTGATGCCCTGCACGCCGCCCGTCATGATGCACTGCTCATAGTTCGATCTCTCCGTCAAAGACTGTTTCGGCCGGGCCGGTCATCAGCACATGGCTGCCGCCGCCGGGCCATTCGATCGTCAGACGCCCGCCGCGCGCGTCGACATCGACCCGTTCGTCCAGCAGCCCGAGCCGGATGCCGGCGACCACCGCCGCGCAGGCGCCGGTGCCGCAGGCCAGCGTCTCGCCCGCGCCGCGCTCGTGCACGCGCAGGCGAACGTGGTCGCGGCCGACGATCTGCATGAAGCCGGCGTTCACATGACGTGCGAAGCGCGTGTGGGCCTCGACCAGCGGGCCGATCGTGGCCACCGGCGCGGCATCGACATCGGCGACGACCTGCACCGCGTGCGGGTTGCCCATCGACAACACCGCGAGCTCGACGCGTTGCTCGGCCACCTCGACCGGCCACAGCGCGAAACCGCCGACCTCGCGCGGCGTCAGGCCCGACGCGTCGAACGGCACGCGCGCGAGTTCGAAGATCGGTGCGTTCATGTCGACGGTCACGCGCCCGTCGTCCTGCAGGTGCAGCTCGAGGGTGTTGTTCATCGTCCGCACGCGCAGCGTGCGCTTGGTCGAAAGGCCCTTGTCGCGCACGTAGCGCACGAAGCAGCGCGCGCCGTTGCCGCAGTGCTCGACCTCGTCGCCACTGCCGCCGTTGAAGATGCGGTAGTCGAAGTCGATGCCCGGCGCGCTGCTCTTCTCGACCATCAGGATCTGGTCGGCGCCGACGCCGAAACGCCGGTCACCCAGCCGCTGGTACTGCGCGGGGCTGAGTTCGATCGGCGCACGCGTCGCGTCGAGCACGACGAAGTCGTTGCCCGCGCCCTGCATCTTCGTGAACGGCAGCCTCATGTGCGAATTATGGCTTCGGCCGGTGGTTGCGCCGCCTTCAAGTCGCTGCGCGACATGGGGCTGCGCCGCAACGCGCCGCGTGCGCGGTCGCTGTCAGTACAGCGGCCCCTCGCCCGGCGGCCTTGTCTTGAAGCGCTTGTGCACCCACAGGTACTGAGCCGGCAATGCGCGAATCTCGGCTTCGATCCAGGCGTTCATCGCGGCCGTGTCGGCGTGCGCGTCGTCGGTCGGGAAGTGCGTCCACGGCGGCATGAAGCGCACGCGGTAGCCGGCGCCGCCCGGCAACGTCTCGGCGACCACCGGCTGCACGACCATGTCGAGCGCACGCGCCAGCCGCGACGGCGCGAGCAGCGTCGCGGCCGGAATGCCGAAGAATGGCACGAAGGCCGCGTCGCGCTCGCCGAAGTCCATGTCGGGCAGATTGAAGAACGCGTCGCCGCGGCGGATCGCGCGGAACAGCGCCTTGCCCGAGTCGTCGCGCGGGAAGATCTCGGCGTTGCCCAGACGCAGCCGCCCGCGGCGGATCGCGGCGTCCATCACCGGGTCGCTCTGCGCCTGGTAGATCGAGATGCCCTTGCGCTTCTGGAACAGCAGCACCGCGACGCCGGCGACGTCCAGCGCCATGAAGTGCGGCACCAGCCACATCACCGGTCGCTCGCTGCGCTCGGCGAGCTGCACGTCGCCCTCGACATGGATCAGGCGCCTCAGACGCGCGGGCGACGCATACCAGAGCAGGCCGCGCTCGAGGATGCTGCGCCCGAGCCAGCGGAAGTGCTCGCGCGCGAGCTGTTCGTGCTGCGCCGCGCTCTGCTGCGGAAAGCACAGCGCGATGTTGCGCAGGGCGATGCGTCGGCGCGCGCCGGCCAGCGCATGAAGCAGCCGGCCCAGCCCGCGCCCGAGGCCGGCCTGCGCGCCCAGCGGCAGCCAGTGCAGCAGCCACAGCAGCCCTAGCACGAATCGTGCGCCCAACGTTCTCCCCTCGATGTTCTGCTGCAGTGCCCGGCACATCACGCAGCCTTCGTGCTTCGTACTGCGGCATGCGCCCTTGGGACGGCCCGGCGGGCTCACGCGGCCGGTTCGGTCGAGCGCGGCCTCTTGTAGCGGTTGTAGCCCCACAGGTATTGCCCCGGGCACTGCCGGATCAGCCGCTCCATCGCCCGGTTGATGACCGCGGCGGATTCTGCCTGAGCGGGGTCCGCGGCGGGCAGGGCTTCGTCGAGCGCGCTGACGCGCACGCGGTAGCCGGCGCCGCGCGCGAGTCGCTCGCCCCAGATCAGCAGCGGCACCGCGCCGGTCTGCTGGATCAGCCGCGCCGCCAGCGTCATCGTGTAGGCCGGCTGGCCGAAGAACGGCACCCACACGCCCATGCCCTCGGGCGGTACCTGATCCGGCAGCAGGCCGACCGCCTCGCCGCGGCGCAGCGCGCGGATCATCTGGCGCACGCCGGCGAGGGTGGCCGGCGCGGTGGCGAGGCCCGGGCGGGCGCGCGAACCGTTCATCAGGCGCCGCAACGCCGCTTTGCGCGCCGGCCGGAACAGCACCGTCATCGGCGCCAGCGTCGCCGCGAAGCGCTCCGCGTAGGCCTGGGCCGTCACTTCGAAGCTGCCCATGTGCGGGGTCAGGAACAGCACGCCACGGCCCTGCGCGTGCGCGGCCGCGACGAGATCGGCGCCGTCCCAGGTCACGACCGGGCGGATCGGCTCGCCGACCGGGCGCATCCACAGGAACGGCAGCTCCGCAACCATGCGCCCGGCCGCGGCGATGGACGGGCGGGCCTGGGCGGGCGCGAAGCCGGCCTGGCGCGCGTTCGCGGCGAAGCGCTGCCTGTAGGTCGGCGAGGCCCAGTACGTCAGCCAGCCCAGCACGGCGCCGAGCGCGTGCAGAAACCACAGGGGCCGGCGGGCAAGCCAGCGGAACAGGCTCAGCATCTTCTTTATAATCGGCTCGTCGCCGAGTTAATTTGAACTACTTGCGGGCGACGCGCGGGTTTCTGCAAAGCAGGGCCGGCGCCGGGCGGCACGCGGTGCGGCTCAACAAATCCTGCTAAAGCGTTCGCCGCTCCTCCAAGGGTTTCAGGCCGGCAACGCAGAACGAAACTGCAACTGCGGCAACCGCGCAACCCACTGGAGTTTAAGAGTGTCTAACGATTTCCTTTTCACATCCGAGTCTGTCTCCGAAGGCCATCCCGACAAGGTCGCCGACCAGGTCTCCGACGCGATCCTCGATGCAATCTTCAAGCAGGATCCGCTGTCGCGCGTCGCCGCCGAAACGCTGACCAACACCGGTCTGGTCGTGCTGGCCGGCGAGATCACCACCAACGCGCATGTCGACTACATCCAGGTCGCGCGCGACACGATCAAGCGCATCGGCTACGACAACACCGAGTACGGCATCGACTACAAAGGCTGTGCGGTGCTGGTCGCCTACGACAAGCAGAGCAACGACATCGCGCAAGGCGTCGACCAGGCAAGCGACGACCACCTGAACACCGGCGCCGGCGACCAGGGCCTGATGTTCGGCTACGCCTGCGATGAAACGCCCGAGCTGATGCCCGCGCCGATCTACTACGCGCACCGCCTGGTCGAGCGCCAGGCGCAGTTGCGCAAAGACGGCCGCCTGCCGTTTTTGCGTCCCGACGCGAAAAGCCAGGTGACGATGCGTTACGTAGACGGCAAACCGCACAGCATCGACACCGTGGTGCTGTCAACCCAGCACAGCCCGGACCAGAGCGAGACGATGCACAAAATGAAGGCCTCATTCGTCGAAGCCATCATTGAAGAAATCATCAAACCCGTGCTGCC
>JANXZN010000038.1 GCA_025355545.1 Rhizobacter sp. | reverse complement strand
TCCAGCGCTGCGCTCTCCGGCGACAACAACCTCGCCACCGCTCTGTCCTTGAATGCCTGTCCGTATCGAGCCAAGTTCGTCCTTCATCGCCACCCCCTGGGTTGTTCTATGGAGGCGACAACTATTCTGACGCGGGGGGGTCTTCAGCCGCCGCGGCATCACGCCCGAGGCCTGCTCGAGCTGGTTCCTGCCGCGCCTGGTGGGCATCAGCCGCGCGCTGGAGTGGACCTACTCCGGCCGCATCTTCCCGGCCACCGAGGCGCTCGCCGGCGGGCTGGTCAGCGCGCTGCACGCACCCGACGCGCTGCTGCCGGCAGCGCGCGCGCTGGCTCGCGAGATCATCGAGCACGCGGCACCGGTCTCGGTCGCGCTAACGCGCCAGATGATGTGGCGCATGCTCGGCGCCGACCACCCGATGGAGGCGCACAAGATCGACAGCCGCGCGATCTACGCGCGCGGCGCCTCCGGCGACGCGAAGGAGGGCGTGACCGCGTTCCTCGAGAAGCGCGCGCCGAGTTTTTCGAACACCGTCTCGACGGACATGCCGGCGTTCTTCCCGTGGTGGAAGGCGCGGCCGTACGAGTGAGCTCGCGTCAATTGCGCCGCGGGTACAGCGGGTTCGGCGCGACGTAGGCGGTGACCGGATGCTCCAGCACCGACCCGGGTGCGACACGCGCCAGGTCGAAACTGCTGCGCTGGCCATTGAAGCTCCAGGCGAAGCTCTTGTTGCCGATGTCGAAGCGGATGACCTCGCCGCCGGTCACGTTGACGTACCGGGTGTCCGGCCGGATCGCGATCGTGCGCGTGGCCATCGACACCGGCACCGGACTGCCGAGCAGATCGAGCGCCGGATCGGAACGCGCCATCAGGATCTCGCGCGCAGCGGCCGGCGGCGGCGCCGGTGCTGTCGGTGGCGCCGCCGCGGGTGACGGCGCCGCCGGTGCCGGCGCGTCGCCTGCGACAGCTGCGGGCTCCGGCGCGGGCCGCGCTGCCAGCGCGACCGGCGGCGGGGCCGCGGCATCGGCGGGCGCCCGCGCCGGTGCAGGCGCCTTGGCGAGGGGCCTGTCGACGCGAACCGCGGCCGGCGCCGGCGCCCTCACGATGGCTGGCTTCGACGCGCTGGCGGCGCCGGCGGGGACCGACGCGGGCGCCGCCGCCACCACCACCGCCACCCCCGCCGCCAATGACGCGCCCGGCGCCGCGCCAGACGCTGCCGGCGCGGCCGCGGGCGCGGCGGCTCGCAGCACCGGCGACGATGCCGCCCCCGCCGGGCCGGCCGGCCCGGGCGCGAGCTGGTCCCACGCGATGTAGCCGACGCCGCCGACCGCGAGTGTCGCCAGCGGCACGAGCAGGCGCCAGTTCGGGCCGGCCGGCGCAGGCGCAGCGTGCACCGGGGGCTCGACATGGCGCAGCAGCGCGTCGATCAGCAGTTGCACGTCGGAGGCCCAGCGCGCGTGCGACAGCTCGACGCCGTTGCGGAAGGCGAGGTCCTTCAGATCTTCCGGCAGTTGCTCGGCGCGCGGCATCACCGCGTTGTGGACCAGCACCGGGATCACCGGGATGTCGCGCTTCAACGCGCTCGCGGTCTCGAGGCGGACAAAGTCGTAGGGGTCGTCGAGGCGGCGCTTGCCGTCGCGGTCGGCGACGGACAACCAGTTCCTGCCGATCACCGCAAGCAACACGCCGCACGAGGCGACCTGCGTCTCGATCACGCGCCGGAAATCGCGGCCCGGCTCGATGCCCGAGACGTCCATGAACACCGCGCCACGACCGAAGCGCTCGCAAAGGTCTTCGAACAGCCGCCCTGCGTGGCCCTCGGTATCGTCTCGCCGGTAGCTGATGAAGATCGCGCGCATCCCGATCCTTGGCGGCGCCAGACGGCTGGACCGGCATTGTGCGCAGCTGCGCGCGCCAGGCCTATCCCTATCAAGCACGACCGTGCCGCGCGCGCCAGAATTGTTTCCACGACGCCGCTGCGGCTGGTCCTGAACCCGGTCTTGCCGAAGCGCTCGACGTGATCGCGCAGCGCTTCCACACCGTGTGCGCGCCCGACGACAGCCGCCGTGCCGCCGCGATCGACGGCAGAATGCCGGACTTGACCGATGGAGAAGCCATGTCGTACATGCTGTTGATCATGGCGCCGCCCGAGCAGCGCGAGGAGCGCGGCCTGGAAGCCGGCAAGGCCGTCTACGCGCAGATGCTGCGTTTCGCCGACGAGCTGAAGCAGCGCGGCGTGCTGCGCGGCGTCGAGTCGCTCGCGTCCAGCAAGAAGGGCGCGCGGGTGCAGGTGCGCGACGGCCGGGCGAGCCTGGTCGACGGCCCGTTCGCCGAGGCCAAGGAGATGATCGGCGGCTTCTTCCTGCTCGACGTGCCGACCCGCGACGAAGCGCTGGCGATCGCCGCGCAGTGCCCGGCGGCGCAGTGGTGCACGGTCGAAGTCCGCGAGCTCGGTCCGTGCTGGGCCTGAGGCACCGGTAGTTGCCGGCGACCGCGCCGGTGCTGTCGATTCGCGCCCGGCTCGCTCGTCGTATCCGCAGAAGCCGCGACGAACGCGCCGCCGACCGAACCACGACCAGGAGCGATGCGATGCGATTCATGATGATCGTCCGGGCCACGCCAAACACCGAGGCCGGGATCTTCCCGGAAGACGACACGCTGATGGCCGCGATGGCCAGCTACAACGAGGCGCTCACGCAGGCCGGCGTGCTGCTCGACGCGGCGGGCCTGCAGCCCAGCGCGAAGGGCTGGCTGATCCGCTATGACCGCGACGGCAGCCGGCGCGTCGTCGACGGGCCGTTCGCCGAGGCGAAGGAGTTGATCGCCGGCTACACGCTGATCCAGGTGCGCTCGCGCGACGAGGCGATGGAATGGGCGCGGCGGTTCCCGGCGCCGATGGGCGAAGGCGTCGAGGCGGTCGTCGAGGTGCGCCAGCTCTACGATCTGGACGACCTGCCGCAGACCGAATCGCTCGAACGCTTCCGCCGGATGGAAGCGGCGCGACAGTAGGCCGGCACGAACACCCAGCGAAAGGAACCTGACATGCACGAGCAGAGCTTCGTCAACCTCGCGGTCGCCGACCTGCCGAAATCCAAGGCGTTCTTCGGCGCGCCCGGGCTGAGCTTCAACCCACAGTTCACGAACGACCAGGGCGCGTGCCTCGTGCTCGGCGAGAACATCTTCTCGATGCTGCTCGCGAAGGACTTCTTCAAGGGCTTCGCCGACAAGGCGCTGGTCGATGCGCGCAGCGCCGCAGGACCACGGCTTCATGTACGGCCACGGCTTCGAGGACTTCGACGGCCACCTCCGGGAGCTGGGCTACATGGACACGGCCGCGATGCCGAAGCAGCGATGACGTGCCGAGCGCCGGTTTGACGCCCACCACCACGCACCGTGCGATCGAGGCCGTCTGGCGGATCGAATCCGCCAAGGTCATCGCCCACGTCGCGCGCCTGGTGCGCGACGTCGGCGTGGCCGAGGAGCTGGCGCAGGACGCGCTGGTGTCCGCGCTCGAGCACTGGCCCGAGGCGGGCCTGCCCGACAACCCCGGCGCCTGGCTGATGGCCACCGCGAAGAACCGCGCCCTCGACCGCCTGCGCGCCGACACGCTGCACGCGCGCAAGCGCGAGGAACTCGGCGCCGACCTCGACGCGCTGCAGTCGCATGTGGTGCCCGATTTCGTCGACGCGCTCGACGCGGCGCGCCAGGACGACATCGGCGACGACCTGCTGCGCCTGGTGTTCACCGCCTGCCACCCGGTGCTGTCGACCGACGCGCGCGTCGCGCTGACCTTGCGCCTGCTCGGCGGCCTGACGACCGACGAGATCGCGCGCGCCTTCCTCGTGCCCGAGCCGACGATCGCGCAGCGCATCGTGCGTGCCAAGCGCACGCTGGCCGACGCCAAGGTGCCGTTCGAGGTGCCGCGCGCCGACGCGCTGGCGCCGCGCCTCGCGTCGGTGCTGGAGGGGATCTACCTGGTCTTCAACGAAGGCTACTCGGCTACCGCCGGCGACGACTGGATGCGCCCGGCGCTGTGCGTCGAGGCGCTGCGGCTGGGCCGCATCGTCGCCGGGCTGGTGCCCGACGCGCCGGAGGTGCACGGCCTGGTCGCGCTGATGGAGACCCAGGCCTCGCGCACCCACGCACGCACCGACGCGCAGGGTCGCCCGGTGCTGCTGATGGAACAGGACCGCAGCCGCTGGGACCCGCTGCTGATCCGCCGCGGTCTGGCCGCGCTGGCGCGCTGCGAGGCGCTCGGCGGTGCCCGCGGGCCGTATGCGCTGCAGGCCGCGCTGGCCGCGTGCCACGCGCGGGCGCGCAGCGCCGCCGCGACCGACTGGGCCCGGATCGTCGCGCTCTACGAAGCGCTCGCGCAGGTCGCGCCGTCGCCGGTGGTGGAGCTGAACCGCGCGGTCGCGGTCGGCATGGCGTTCGGGCCGGCGGCGGCCCTGGCGATCGTCGACACGCTGCGCGCCGAACCGCGCCTGGCGAGCTACCACTGGCTGCCGAGCGTGCGCGGCGACCTGCTCGCCAGGCTCGGGCGCGGGGACGAGGCACGCGCCGAGTTCGAGCGTGCCGCCGCGATGACGCGCAACGCGCGCGAGCGCGCGCTGCTGCTCGAGCGAGCGCGCGCCGCGGGCCCGGTGCGCTGACGCGCCGGCGCGGTCGATCAGGCCTCCGGGTCGACGATGCGGTCGTGTTCCGGATCGGTCGGGATCACCGGCGGCACGGGCCCCTGGTCGGGATCGACCGGCAGCATGCCGGGTTCGGTATCGTCCGCCGCCACGTCGTGGCTGGGGTGTGGCTTGTGCGGGTGTTGCGTGGCCATGGTGTCGCTCCGGTGAGTCGCGCGATCTTCGCCGGCGCCGAGGCGCGCGCGACTCGGACGCGGTCGCGACGCGCTGTCAGCCGATGCCGACTGCCGGCCGCTGCGCCGGCAGCGTCGCGAGCCGATTCTGCAACGCCGGGCCGACGCCCGTCATCGGCGCGAGGAGGCCCGGGTTGCCCTGCACGCCGACCAGCGTCGGCGTGTTGATCGGCGCCGCCTTGACGTGGCCGCCCTGCGCCTCGAGCCAGGTCTCGACGACGTCCCAGATCGGCTTGCTGCCGGCCTGGCGCGCCTCTTCGGCGACCGGCGCCCAGCCCGCGACCTTGTAGGTCTTGCCAGCCTCGACGGACACGCCGGCCAGGCGCATGCCGCTGATGCGGCGGCCCATCGCCGCGGCCGGCTCGCAGCGGTACTCGAGCCCGCCGACGCGCACCATGTCGCCACCCTGCTGGTAGTACGGATCGGGGTTGAACAGGTTGTCGGCCACGTCTTCGAGAATCGTCTTGATGGTCGCGCCGCTCATCTCGGCGAGCGTCGTGTGCGGGTAGGTGATCGCGAGCTGGTCCATCATCGCCTCGCGCGTGATGGTCTCGCCGGGCAGCAAGGTCGTGCCCCAGCGGAAGCCGGGCGAGAACGCGATCTGCGCGCCCTGCACCTGCAGCATCGCGTCGCAGATCAGTTGGTCCCACGAGCCGTTGAAGTTGCCGCGCCGGTATAGCAGCGTGTCGCTGACGGCGAGCCTTTCGCCCAGCTTGCGCTCGAACGGTGCGCGCGACTTCGTGATCAGCGCGTCCATCTCGGCGTCGGCCGCGAGCACGTTCGCGAACACCGGCAGCAGCCGATAGCGGAAGTCCGCGACCCGGCCGTTCCTGACGTCGAAATCCATCACCGCGAGGAACTTGCCGTTGCTGCCCGCGTTGGTGACCAGCGTCTTGCCGCCGGCGTTCGCGACCGGCACCGCGAGCGGCACCGCGTCGTGGGTGTGGCCGCCGAAGATCGCGTCGATGCCGCGCACTTTCGATGCCATCTTCAGGTCGACATCCATGCCGTTGTGCGACAGCAGCACGACGACCTGCGCACCCTTGGCGCGCACCTCGTCGACCATCTTCTGCAGGTGCTCGTCCTGGATGCCGAAGCTCCAGTCGGCGACGAAGTAACGCGGGTTCGCGATCGGCGTGTACGGGAAGGCCTGGCCGATGATGGCGCAGCGCACGCCGCCCATCTCGCGCAGCGTGTAGGGCGCGAACACCGGGTCGCCGAAGTCGGCGGTCTTGACGTTCTGCGCGACGAAGTCGATGCGGCCCTTGAAGTCCTTTTCGATCACCTCCTTCACCCGGTCCGTGCCGTAGGTGAATTCCCAGTGGCCGGTCATCACGTCGACCTGCAGCAGCTTGGCGGCGTCGATCATGTCCTGGCCCGCGGTCCACAGCGATGTCGCCGAGCCCTGCCAGGTATCGCCGCCGTCGAGCAGCAGCGCACCGGGGCGGCTCGCCTTCAGGCGCTTGACCAAGGTCGCCAGGTGCGCGAAGCCGCCGACCTTGCCGTAGCGGCGCGCCGCGCGTTCGAAGTCGAGCGAACTCAGCGCGTGCGCGATGCGTGAGCCGCGCGGCACGCCGGCGACCTTCAGCAGCCGCTCGCCGACGAGATGCGGCAATTGGCCCTGCATCGCGCCGACGCCGATGTTGACGCTCGGCTCGCGGAAGTACGACGGCCGCAGCTGCGCATGGCAGTCCGTCATGTGCAGGAACGAGACGTTGCCGAAGCGCGGCAGGTCGTACAGCGCGTTCTCGGCTGCCTGCGCGTCGACCTCGGCATGGCGGCCAAGCGCCATGCCGGCCACCGACGCCGCGCCGATGACTTGCAGGAACTCGCGTTTCGACAGGCTCATCGGACCGGGCGGGCAGGCGTTTGCATCGTGGGCAACAGGGGTGTTCTAGAGGGCGTCGCAGGACCTCACATTCCACAGTTTGCTCCATATGCAATCGGCGCCCGTCGCGCCTGCGCCGCGGCGCGCCCGCTACACGCCGCGCCGGCCGGTCACCAACTGGTAGATCAGCACGACGACCGCGAGCACCAGCAGGATGTGCAGCAGCCCGCCTGCCGTGAACGAGGTGACCAGGCCCAGCACCCAGAGTGCCAACAGGACCACGACGATGGTGTAGAGCATGAACCGTCTCCTTCGATGACCTGGCCGGCCGCACGATGCGTCGACCTCGGTGCCGTACAGCTTCCGCCGCGGGCAGGCGAGCCGGAATCGGCGGAGCCGCCGAGCCTCTGTAGGCGCCGTCCCACCGGCGGCCGGCCTGGGCCTCCTGCACAGCATGCGGCAGCGGATGCGCCCGCGTGCGGCGGGCAACTTGACGGAACGCGCCTACACGCGCGCTGGCCATCGTCCGGCTGCGGCGAGCCGGCGCTGCGGGGAACATTCAGTAACCGGGCGCGGTTTCCGTGCCGGATTCAGGAGCTGAACATGTCCTCGTTCGACGCCGGCCACCGCGCCCCCTTGCTGCCCCAGCGCTCCTCGCGGCTGACCTACCGCCGGCTGCGGCATCCGACGCCTCTGCCCGCGGCCGCGTCGAACCGCCTCTGGCGCCGCTACCTGGGGCGGCTGACCTGGCTCTTCGGCTGAGCCGCGACCCCGCGCCGACTCGGAGTTGCGAGATGGCCCTATTGGCATCGACCTCTTCCACGCAGCCGCCGGTCGAGTGGATCCGAATCTTCGCCGCCCGTTTCGCGCAGCGGCGCAGCGACAGCGGCGCCGACGCGGTCGTGCGCCTGGCGATCCGGGAATTTCGCGTGTCGGGTCACCTGCAGCCCGAGCACGCCGCCGCACCTGTGCAGGGTCCGCGGGGCGCTTCGTGAGAAGCCTGCGGGTCGTGCTGTCGACCCGCGCGACCCTGACGCTGACCGCCACGCACCTGCTGGCACTGCTCGCGTTGATGACGGCGGCGCTGCTGCTGTGGCTGTACCTTGCGCTTCTGAACGGCGCGGTCGAGCGCGGCGCGCGCTCCCGCGCGCAGCTCCTGTCCGGCGCCGGCACGCGGCCGCCGACGCCGCTGGAAAGCGCGCTTCGGCCGGAGCGGGCCGGGCTTGTCCGGGTCGGCGAACCCGGCCCCTGACGACGCCTACTTCGCACCCGGCGCGTAGATCTGGTCGAACACGCCGCCGTCATCGAAGTGGGTTTTCTGCGCGGCGCGCCAGCCGCCGAAGTCGGCGTCGACGGTGAGCAGCCTGACCGGCGCGAACTGCTTCGCGTACTTCGCCGCGACCTTCGCGTCACGCGGTCGGTAGTAGTTCTTCGCCGCGATCTCCTGGCCTTCGGGCGAGTACAGGTAGTCGAGATAGGCGCTCGCGAGCTTGCGCGTGCCGCGCTTGTCGACGTTCCTGTCGACCACGCTGACCGGCGGCTCGGCCAGGATCGACAGGCTGGGCGTGACGATCTCGAACTTGTCGGGGCCGAGTTCCTTGACCGACAGGCAGGCCTCGTTCTCCCACGCGATCAGCACGTCGCCGATGCCGCGCTCGACGAAGGTCGTGGTCGAGCCACGCGCGCCCGAATCGAGCACCTTGGTGTTGGCGTAGAGGCGCTTGACGAAGGCCCTGGCGCTGTCGGCGTTGGCGCCCGGCTGCTTGAGCGCGTAGCCCCAGGCCGCGAGGTAGTTCCAGCGCGCGCCGCCCGAGGTCTTCGGGTTCGGGGTGATCACGTCGACGCCGCTCTTCGCCAGGTCGGGCCAGTCGCTGATGTGCTTGGGGTTGCCCTTGCGCACCAGGAACACGATCGTCGAGGTGTAGGGCGAGGCGTTGTTCGGCAGGCGCTTCTGCCAGTCGGCCGGGAGCTGATTGCCGTGGTCGTGGATCGCGTCGATGTCGTAGGCCAGCGCGAGCGTGACGACGTCGGCCTCCAGACCGTCGATCACCGAACGCGCCTGCTTGCCGGAGCCGCCGTGTGACTGGCGGATCGTCACCGTCTCGCCGGTCCTGGCCTTCCACTGCTTCGCGAACGCGGCGTTGAACTGCTGGTAGAGCTCGCGTGTCGGGTCGTAGCTGACGTTGAGCAGCGTGCTGTCGGCGCACGCCGGCAACGCGAGCGAAGCGGCGGCCGCGAAAGCCAGCGCGCGGCGGCTGAAGGTGGGGAGGTTCATGGGAAGGCGGGGCCGGTTGACGGGATGCCCGGCACTCTAGCCCGGATATTTCACGCTCCCCCGTAGAAACGAGGACGGCATTGCCCTTTGGATGCCCGTTTATCGAGGTGTCGAATCTTGATGAACGAGCGGGCAATGCCGAAACCAAACTGTAGCGAAGAAATTGACGTTGGGA
>JANXZN010000400.1 GCA_025355545.1 Rhizobacter sp. | reverse complement strand
CGTCGAGCACCTCGCGCTCTTCGTCCGACAGCACAATCTCAGGGGCAACTCGCACTCTCGATCTCCGCACCAGTCTGTAGTAGATCATTGGTGTGGCAGGGTTCGTTTACGTTCCCTCAAGATTGCATCACTACACTAGTGACAGTCAGCCGGATTCGGGGAAAGGCCGGCCTGGAGGTCAGTTCGAAATTGACGCAGCCCGTCCTGGCCGAAACCCGACATTCACCGCAACCATCAAGATCACCGTTAAGCTCAAGGCAATGAAGCTGATCGAATTGCAAGGCCGGCGTGTTCTCATCACTCAAGCCGGCGACTTCATGGGCCCCGCGCTTGAGCGCGTGTTCACGGCGCTCGGTGCGGTCGTAGTGGCCGATCCCCGGCCCTTGGGGGATGACCGATCAATGGCCGCCCGTGTCATTGAAGAGGCGGGCGTGATTAATGTGTTGATCGTGCACCTGGTGCTGCCCGCACCCACCACCGCAGTGAGCGATGTGGATGACGACGAGTGGAGACGCGTGTTCGCGCACCTGGTGGACCCTCTGCCCAGACTGATGCGGGCGGCGCTTCCACAGATGACCGCGCGCGGCGCAGGCAAGGTCGTGTTGATCGGCAGTGCATCGGCGCTGCGCGGTATGAAGCGCACCTCCACCTACAGCGCCGCGCGCGGTGCCCAGATCGCCTGGGTGCGAGCGGCGGGCGTGGAGTTGGCGCGTCAGAACATTCAGCTCAATGCGATCGCGCAGAATTTCGTGGACAACCCGACGTATTTTCCGTCAGAGGTCCAGGCCAACCCGGCGTTCCAAGAGCGATTGAAACGTGAAGTGCCACTTGGCCGCTTGGTCACCGGCGACGAGGACGCACTGTTCGCGGCCTACCTGGCCAGCGATGCTGCCGCGTGCTTCGTCGGACAGGTATTCCCGGTGTGCGGCGGGTGGGTGGCGTGACGCTGAACCGACTGGCTACACCCGTGCACGTGCGGCTCGAGCGAATGCGAAGGTACGATGGCACGCGCCCGTGACACGCGCTTCTCCTGCGTGCCGAACGGGTCGCTGCCTTGCGATCAGCTCGTGGTCAGCTGAGGTGCGCGTTCACCAGCCGGGTCATCTCGAACATCGTGACCTGGCGTTTGTTGAACACGGCGAATAGCTTGTCGTCCGCGTTGATGAGCGTGCGCTTCTCGGCGTCCTGCAGTTTGTGGGCCTTGATGTAGTCCCAAATCCTCTTAGTGACCTCGGTGCGCGGTGCGGGGCCGGCGCCGATGACTGCAGTCAGCGCCGGGCTGAGCGTCATGAGCTTCGCGAACCCTGAATTCGGTGTGCGCGTCTTAGTCTTGGGCCTGACCTCGGTCTTGCCAGTGTCGGGTGTGGTGGCGATGCTCGTGCTCCTGGTGGTTTGCTGGGCGGACGTTCAATGGACGCCGGGGAGCGGATGATACGGACGAGGCATAGGCTCCGGATTTCGGTGCCATTTACGGGGCGGCAGAAACCACCTCGACTGTCGGCAACTCTGCAGGGTCGGATTCGGCGGCGGTGCGGCGAGGCACTGTTCGAGGTCAAGCGTCCGCGACGCAGGCAACCCGGTGCGCCGCCGCAGAGGAGAGCGGGCCAAAGCGGGGGCTACGAAAGGCCAGATGAACACAGTCAGCGTGCTGCGATGAACGAGCGTGCACAGTGGTCCGCTACTCGTGGCAGTATCCCTTTGCGGCATGCGATCCCGACGATGGACTTATTGAGAGACGCGAGAAGGCTCAAGGCTCCGTCGACTGCATCGCCCCCGTCATTTCCGCATGCAACGTCAGAGTGAGCACCCGGCCGCACTACCCCGCGTGCGCATTTTCGAGGACCGCGACATGTTGAGCATCTACGATCACACAACGACGCGATGCACCTATGGACGCTGACTTTGCCGACGTCGCCGAACGCTGGCTGGCGGCGCTTCCCGCCTCCCTCGTGCGCGAAACGATCAGCGCGGCCCATGTCGTCCAATTGCAAGCGAACGATGCGCCATGGCACGGAACCGGCATCCGCGTGAAGGCCGGCCAAGCCTACAGCCTGTTCGCCAGCGGACGCGTGCAATGGAGCCCACGAGACCCGACTCTTTACGGAGGGCCTCGCCAACATCTGTGCGCCCGGATCGCGCCCGGTGGCCGAGTCGTCAACCCGACCTGCGACACAGGCACCTTCGTGGCGGACGTCGACGGAGAGCTTGAGTTGGGAATCTACATGGGCATGTGGAAGAACGCGTTGGGCGATCTCGCGACCAGCGAATCCCTGTACCGCCGTCTGGCCGGCGGCATCGATGTGCTTGCCATCGCATGGCGCGGCGACGCTGCCAATGCACTTGCGGCCCTGGATGACAGCAACTTGCAGCCGCCGTTGATCAGCCGAGAAATCGCACGACTGCGCGCACCCCGTGCGCCGCCAGCCAACTGGGACTACCTGCTGGAGACCGGCTCTGCCGGTATTTTCTCCGACGCCTTCGGGCCATCGGGCGAGCCTATGATCGCGGTCGATTCCCGCGACGATCAAGGCATCGTTTGTGCACCGGTCAGCTGCGAGCTGAACCCGAGCACGCGGCTTTCGTGGCGCTGGCGCGTTACCGAATGCCCCAGCGACGTTGCCGAAGACCGACCGCAGACGCACGACTACATCTCGATTGCGACCGAGTTCGACAACGGCCGCGATCTGACCTGGATCTGGAGTTCACAGCTCAGGCCCGAAACACACTTCGACTGCCCGATTCACGCCTGGACGGCGCGCGAAACGCACTGGGTGGTGCGCTCGGGAAATGAGCGCCTGGGTCAGTGGTGTGCCGAAGAACGACATGTATATGCCGATGTGCTGGCCGCGATGGGCCCGCCTCCGGCGCGGATCGTTCGCGTGTGGCTGATCGCGGTCAGCAGTTTCCAACACGGCACGGCACGGGCCGAATTCTCGGACATCGTGTTGAGCGACGGTTCGCAAACCTTTCGCGTGCTCTGAGCTTCGCGTTCGGTTGCAGGGACGAAGCCCGGCGCGTCCCCACGCCCTGAGCGCTCGGGCAGCTCGCGAATGCGCTTCCCGAACGATGCTCGCTGCGCCGACGACAAATGCCACGAATGGCCGGCGTCAACCGCCGGCAGCGCAAACGAAGTGTCGCGGTCATCAGGGAATTCCTTAGAGCCGCACGCTTGCGAAATCGGCCGTAAGCGCCGAATATCGCTTTCCTTGTTACCCATGGGTAACTACTTTTCCCCACAAGAAAGACTGCGACCTGGGTCGAGCGTGAAGCGCCTCGACCTGGCCTCGGAAGGAGACCGTCTTGGCTGGTGCACCGATCGTCGCGTCCCCTTGGTCGCGATCGCTCGACCGAGAGCAGGAACGCGCGATCAAGCGCGACGCCGTCCTGCGTGCCGCGGCCCAGTTGTTCAACGAATTCGGCTACCACGCCACCTCGCTCGCAATGGTCGCCAAGCGGCTGCAGGTCACGAAGCCCACGCTGTACTACTACGTCCAGAACAAAGAGGAAATTCTGTTCGAATGCGTGCGTCTGGGCCTGGAATTGCTGCGCTCGGCCATCGCCGCTGCGGCCGCGTCCGGCGGCACGGCGCTGGACAAGCTCAAGGCGGCGATGCACGAATACGTGCTGATCGTGACGCGCGAATTCGGCATGTGCCTGATCCGCGTCGGCGAAGATCCGTTGGCACCCGAAAGTCGCAAGAAACTTCGACGCCTCAAGGCCGAGCTTGACCACGAGTTCCGCGCCCTGATCGAGCAAGGCATCGCCGAAGGTTCACTCGCGCCTTGCGACGCCAAGCTCGCCGCGTTCACGCTGGCCGGCGCCTTGAGCTGGATCGGTCGCTGGTTCGACCCGCAGGGCCCGTTGAGCGCCGAGGAGGTGGCGCGGCACAGCACGGCCGTGCTGATGAACGGGTTGTCGCCGCGGCCGACAGCGGCGCCGTTGCCGCGCCGTCGCAAGAGCAACGCATGACGCCCGCCCCCACAAGCCCGGCGAGCCTGCCGCCGCCGCGCGGGCCGGCGCTGCGCCGCGAGCGCCACTTCGGCGATCGGGTGATGCAGTGCTTCGCGCAGCGGCCGGGCAGCGTCGAACAGATGCTTGCCCAGGCCGTGGTGCGCAATGGCGCCGGCGAGGCCGTGGTGTGCGGCGCCGAGCGGCTGACCTGGCAGGAACTGGATACGCTCTGTTCTCGGCTCGCGGGCGGGCTGCAAGGTCAGGGCGTCGTCGCCGGGGACCGCGTGGCGCTGCTGCTCGACAACGGCGTGCCGTTCGTGCTGGCGGTGCTGGCATGCGCGAAGCTGGGCGCGATCGTCGTGCCGCTGAGTGCCCGATCGCAGACCCCCGAACTGGCCCACGCACTGAACGATTGCGGCGCCGTGCTCGTGTTCGTCGACAGCGCGCTCGCGCCGCGCCTGCCGTCAGTCGGCGAGACCCCCGCCTTGCGCCGACGCTGCGACGTGGTTGAGGGCCCGGCAGGATCGGCACTGGCGGCATGGCTTGGGGACGCGCCGACGATTGCAGCGCACGCCGCGGCCGAGGACGATGTGGCGGCGATCCTCTACACATCGGGCACCACGGGCCGGCCGAAGGGCGCGATGCTCACGCACCTGAACATCGTGCATGCGGCCATGCACTACGAACTTGCGATGGGCCTCACCGAGGTCGACCGCTCGATGGTCTGCGTGCCGCTCAGCCATGTCACCGGCCTGATTGCCCAGTTCGCGACGATGCTGCGCTGCGCCGGCACCTTGCTGATCCTGCCAGCGTTCAAGGCCGCTGACTTTCTGGCGCTGGCGGCCGGCGAACGTGGCACACACACCGTGATGGTGCCGGCGATGTACAAGCTCTGCCTGCTTCGCACCGACTTGCGCGCGCATGATCTGCGGGCCTGGCGCATCGGTGCCTTCGGCGGTGCGCCGATGCCGCCGGCCACCATCGCCGAGCTGGCGCTGCGGCTCCCCGGGCTGATCCTGATGAACGCTTACGGCGCAACGGAGACCACCTCACCGGCGACGATCATGCCTGCCGATGCCGGGCCTGCCCACGGCGACAGCGTGGGCCGCGCGGTGGCCTGTGGGGAACTTGCCGTGATGGACGCCAGTGGCCGCGAATTGCCCGACGGCGACAGCGGCGAGATCTGGATCAAAGGCCCGATGATCGTGCCCGGCTACTGGAACAACGCCGTGGCGACGGCCGAGAGTTTCGTGGGGGGCTACTGGCGCAGCGGCGACCTGGGGCGCCTGGATGCCGACGGCTTCCTGTGCCTGCACGACCGCCTCAAAGACGTCATCAACCGTGGCGGCTACAAAGTCTATCCGGCCGAAGTCGAAGCTGTGCTCGCGCAGCACCCTGACGTGCTGGAAGCCGCGGTCATCGGCACGCCATGTCCGGTGCTGGGCGAGCGCGTGCACGCCTTCGTGGCACTGCGCAGTCCCGACAGCGGCAGCGTGGGTGACACCGATGACGCGAATGACGTCAATGCCAACGAGTTCGCGCGTTTCAGCCGCGCCCGACTGTCCGATTACAAGGTGCCGGAGGGTTGGACGCTGCAACACCAGCCCTTGCCGCGCAACGCCAATGGCAAGCTGCTCAAGCGCATGCTGCGCGAGCAGCTCGCGGGTTCGTTGCCCCGGGGGGCGATCACATAATGGCCGCGTCCGAATCGGCCGGCTCGCCGCTGGTGGTGCATCGCGATGGCGCGCTGGTGCATCTGCGGCTGAACCGGCCCGACGCGTTGAACGCGCTGGACGTGCCCCTGGCCCGCGCCCTCGCCGCTGCCGCCGGCGCGCTGGCGACCGACCCGGACGTGCGCGCGGTGGTGCTCAACGGTGTCGGTCGGGGGTTCTGCGCCGGCGGTGACCTGGCGCAGATGCAGGCCGATCCTGTGCGGGTTGCGCGTGAACTGATTGAGGCCCTGCATGAGGCCATCGTGCACCTGAACGCCCTGCGTGCACCGGTGCTCGCCAGCGTGCACGGCGTCGTGGCGGGTGCCGGGGTGAGCCTGCTGCTGGCCTGCGATCTGGCGATCGCGGCCGAAGGCACACGCTTCAACCTCGCCTATGTCAACATCGGTGCGAGTTGCGATGGCTCGTCGTCATGGTCTTTGCCGCGGGTGGTGGGCCTGCGCAAGGCGCTCGAGATCGCGCTGCTCGGCGAAACGCTGGACGCCACCGAGGCACTGCGGCTCGGGCTTGTGAATCGCGTCGTGCCGGTGGCCGAACTCGAAGCGCAGACCGATCGCCTGGCGCAGCGCCTGGCCAGCGGGCCGACGCGCGCGCTGGGCGAAATGAAACAGCTGTTGCGCGGCTCGCAGCAGGCCAGCCTGCGCGAACAGCTCGACGCCGAAGCGGCGGCCTTTTTACGCTGCGCCGCGACGCAGGATTTCAACGACGCACTCGACGCCTTTCTTGCCAAGCGCCTAACCCGGTTCACCGGTCGCTGAACGCCCATCCCCGGAGCCCCGCATGACACACCAACGCATCTCGCAACAGATGATCGTCTTCACGATCTTCGTGCTGCTGTTCATCGGCTTCGCGCTTTTCCTGCCGGGCTTCTTTGCTGCAAGCAACCTGCTCGGCCTGCTGCAGAACGTGGCGATCCTGGGCATCCTCGGGCTGGCGATGGCCATCATCGTGATCGGGCGCGGCATCGACATCTCGATGGTGGCGGTGCTGGCGGTACCCGCCGGCCTGATCCTGCAAATGGTGCAGGACGGGCACTCGGTGCCGGTGGCCATCCTGGCGGCCGTGGCGCTCGCACTGGTGTTCGGGCTGGTCAACGGCTGGTTGATCGCCTACGCGGAAGTGCCGTCGCTGTTCACCACGCTGGCCTCGGGCCTGTTTCTCGCCGGCCTCGGTCAGGTCGCGTTCTTTCGGCTCGACGTGGTGTCCTGGAGCCCGCAACTTGACGCGCTGGCATTCGTCGGCCGCAGCACGCTGCTCGGCGTGCCGATGCCGGTGGTCATGTTCGCTCTGGTGGCCGTCGGCGTATCGCTGTTCTTGCGCCGCACGCGTTTGGGCACCTACGTCTACGCGATCGGCGACAACCCATTCGGTGCGCGCACCACCGGCATCCCGACCCGCCCGGTGATCGTGCTGCAGTACACGCTGGCCGCGCTGATCGGCGCCCTGGCAGGCTTCGTGATGGCCGCATCAGTCAACAGCATGCCCACGCGCATTTACAACTCGACCATGATTTATGACGTGATCCTGGTCGTCGTGCTCGGCGGCATCGGCCTGTCGGGCGGGCGTGGCGGGGTCGTCAATGTCGTCATCGGCACCTTGCTGATCGGCACCCTGCTCAACGGCATGACGATTCTC
>JANXZN010000386.1 GCA_025355545.1 Rhizobacter sp. | reverse complement strand
CGTGTCCACGGCCCGCGCCACCTGCGTGCGCGCCTTGATCTTGGCTTCACCCATGCGGTGAGTGTGCCCGACCGGCCCCAGCCCGCGCGAGTGCTGGCGCTACGCTTGGTTCGCTATGACCTACTGCCGTCTCTAGGTTGAGTGCGGCGACCCGGCATCGCGGTCGCTGAAAGCAGGCACCGACTGCGGGCAACGACCCGCGCCTGCGCGTCGTGTGCTCAGACCTCCAGCACCAGCAGCGGCCGGTGGCCCTCGGCCTCACCCTTGCGCGCATGACCGCGCGCGTTGCACACCACCCGCGTCGTGCCGTGCTCATGCGCAATCGCGTAGTCGTGCTGGCAGTGCAGGTGCCCGTGAATCCACAGCTCGGCGTGCGGCAGCAGTGCGTCGTCGGCATTGCAGAAGCTCGCGCTGCCGGGCTGCGCGCCGTAGCGCGGGTCGGCGCTGCGCAGACTCGGCGCAAAGTGCGTGATCGCCACCGTCTTGTCCCACTCGCCGCGCGGGCGTTCGAGCTCGCTGCGCAGCCAGGCGCCGCAGGCCAGCGCCTCGGCGCGCACCGCTGCGGCGTCCAGCGGCCGGCCGCCGCGCGTGGCCCGCATGATGTTGACGAAATAACCGCCGGCGCGCATCGCACGCGCGCGCTGCGCCGCGCCGAACAGATCGAAGTCGCTCCAGCGGATCGTCGCGACGAAGCGGATGCGCCGGCCGCTGCGATCGGTCAGCACCAGGCTCTCGCATTCGAGCAGGCGCAGGCCGAGGTGCGTGCAGCGCTCGCGCAGCTGCGGCCAGGCCTGCGTCAGCTCGCGCTGGTCGAACTCGTGGTTGCCGGCGACGAACAGCACCGGCACCGGCCAGCCGCGAAACTTCTCCAGCCCGCCCCAGCTGCTGTCGACGTCGCCGGCAAGCACCAGCAGCTCGGCGTCGGGCGCCGGCGCCGGCTCGAACACTTCGGTTTCGAGATGCAGGTCCGAGAGCAGCTGCAGCCGCATCGATCAGTGCGGCGCGCGGCGCCGGGTCAGCCCGCGCCGTGGCACTGCTTGAACTTCTTGCCGCTGCCGCAGGGGCAGGGGTCGTTGCGGCCGACCTTGGGCGACTCGCGCTTCACGGTCTCGACCTTGTAGCGCTGCTCGTTCGTCAGGTCCTGCAGGTCGGCGACGGTGACGACGAGTTCCTCCATCGCGTCGTCGAGCGTCGCGAGCGGGTGCTCGCGGTCCAGCGTTTCGACGACCTCGCGCTCCTCGGCGGTCTCGGTCGGCAGGTGGCGGTACAGGCGCGCCAGCGCCGACATCACCGCGTCGTCGGGCATTTCGGCCAGATCGGGGAAGCAGACGGCGGCGTGCTGGAAGCCTGCGACCCAGGGCATCAGCGACTGCGAGATCGGGCTCAGGCCGGCCAACGGGTCGACCTCGCCCTCGGGCACCGGCTCGCGCGGGTGTTCGTCGTCGAACTCCAGCACCAGCGGGTCGAACCAGCCGTCCTCGACGATCGCCCGGTTCAGCGCGGCGTGACGCCGCATGATCAGCGCGCTCGTGCGTTGCAGCCATTCGGGCTTCACGTCGTCGGGCAGTGGGCGGCCATCGAAATCGAACACGTGGGCGAGCCATGTTGCGGGTTCGAGCAGCACCGGCTGGACGATCACGCCGCACAGGTAACCGTCGAGCATGACCGCGTCGAGCGGCTCCAGCGGCTCGGGGGTTTCGAGCAGCAGATCGTCGAGCTCTGCGAACTCGGCGTCGGTCAGGTCGTGGGCGCGCGCGGCGGTGGAGGGCGGAAGGTCTTTGGTCGGCATGGCGGGGATCGGCGCGTTGGAGTGCCATTGTGACCGCGGCCTGTCTACACCGAGAAGCGGCCGATCAAACGGTAGCGCGCGCCGGGGTGATACAGCCGCGCGACCGACGCGACTGCGCCCTGCGAGACGGTGCGGCGCGAGACCATCAGCAGCGCGCTGCCTTCGGCGACATCCAGCAGCCGCGCCTGGTCGATGTTCGCGAGCACCGCCTCGACGACCTGCTCGGCCTCGGTCAGCGGCGCGTGCTCGAACAGCACGAACGAGGGCGTGACCTCGGTGAAGTCGCGTGCCATCAGGTCGGGCGCCAGGGCCGGGTTCACGTGCCGGTCCTCGAACTGGATCGGCACCCCGTTCTCGAGGTGCACGAGCTGCACTCGGTAGACCGGCGCGCCCTTGCGCAGGCGCATCGCGGCGGCGGTGCGTGCGTCGGCACGGTCGCGTGCGACGCTGACGACGCGCGTCGTGTGGGCGTGGCCGCGCTCGCGGATCTCGTCGTGGATGTCGCGCACCTGCAGCAGGTTCGAGATCGGGTGCAGCTCGGCAACGAACGACCCCGAGCCCTGGCGGCGCTCGATCAGGCCCTCTTCCTCGAGCTCGCGCAGGGCGCGCTGCACGGTCATGCGGGCGCAGCCGAATTCCTGCACCAGCTCGCGCTCCGACGGCAGCCGCACGCCGGGCTCCCAGCCGCCCCGGGCGATGCGCTCGCGCAGCGCGGCCTTGACGGTGGCGTAGGGCAGCGTGCGGGTCGGCGCGGGCGATTTCATCGAGCGATTCTAGCGACGTGCGTGCTAAAGTTGTCTAGACCACTTGAGGCTTCGACGCATGGACACGCCGCACCACACCATCGTTCCGGGCGCGCTCGACGACGCGCTGCTGGCTCGCGCCGCGGCCGGCGGCGCGCACTGGGCCATCGCCGACTCCGCACGGCCGGGTATCGCGGCGAGCGTGCAGGCGGTGCGCGATCTGGTCGCGCAGCACGCCGCCGTCTACGGCATCAACACCGGCTTCGGCAAGCTCGCGCAGACGCGTATCGCCGACGCCGACCTCGCACAGCTGCAGACGAACCTGGTGCTGTCGCACAGCGCCGGCGTCGGCGCGCCGCTTAGCCGTCCGGTGGTGCGGCTGATGCTGCTGCTGAAGGCAGCGAGCCTGGCGCACGGGGTGTCGGGCGTGCGCATGGAGATCATCGACGCGCTGCTCGCGCTGCTGAACGCCGACGTGCTGCCGGTCGTGCCCGAGAAGGGCTCGGTCGGCGCCTCGGGCGATCTGGCGCCGCTCGCGCACCTGGCCGGCGTGCTGATCGGTGTCGGCGAGGCCTTCGTCGGCGGCGTGCGGATGCCGGCCGCGCAGGCGCTCGCGCACGCCGGTCTGGCGCCGCTCAAGCTCGGGCCCAAAGAAGGCCTGGCGCTGCTGAACGGCACGCAGGCCTCGACCGCGCTCGCGATCCACGCGGTGCAGCGGCTGCGGCGCGTGTTCGACACCGCGGTCGCGGTCGGCGCGATGACGGTCGATGCCGCGAAGGGCTCGGACACGCCGTTCGACGCGCGCATCCACGCCGTGCGCGGCCAGCATGGGCAGCGCGTCGTCGCGGCACGCTACTGCGACTGGCTCGCCGGCAGCGCGCTGCGCGCGTCGCACCTGAATTGCGACCGCGTCCAGGACCCGTACTGCCTGCGCTGCCAGCCGCAGGTGATGGGCGCCTGCCTGGACCAGCTCGAACACGCGTGGGGCATCCTGCTGCGCGAGGCGAACGGCGTCTCCGACAACCCGCTGGTGTTCGCCGACACGCTACAGGCGAATCATCAGGCGCTGTCGGGCGGCAACTTCCACGCCGAGCCGGTCGCGTTCGCGGCCGACAACCTGGCGCTGGCGATCGCCGAGATCGGCGCGCTCGCCGAGCGACGCACCGCGATGCTGATGGACCCGGTGCTGTCGGGCCTGCC
>JANXZN010000380.1 GCA_025355545.1 Rhizobacter sp. | reverse complement strand
GGCAGGCCGCCACGCTTGCTCTTGGTGGCGTAACCCACCGCACGCAGGTAACGGTCGTCGAGGTGTTCCAGACCGGCCAGGATCGCACCGCCCGCCTTCGCCTCGGCGAACATGAAGTCCTTGATGTCGACGATGCTCGGCACCGCGTCTTTGGCGTTGCCGAAGAATTCGAGGCACACGGTGCGCGTGTGCTTCGGCATCTTGTGCACGACCCAGCGCGCCGAGGTGATCAGCCCGTCGCAGCCTTCTTTCTGGATGCCCGGCAGGCCGGCCAGGAACTTGTCGGTCACGTCCTTGCCCAGGCCTTCCTTGCGGAAGGTGCTGCCGGGGATGTCGAGCTGCTCCGTTCTCTCCATCTTCTTGCCCGAGGCGTCGAAGTAACGCAACTCGAAGCTCGCGACCTCCACGTCGTGGATCTTGCCCAGGTTGTGGTTCAGGCGCGTGACCTCGAGCCACTTCGCCTCGGGCGTGACCATGCGCCAGGACGCGAGGTTGTCGAGCGCGGTGCCCCACAGCACCGCCTTCTTGCCGCCGGCGTTCATCGCGATGTTGCCGCCGATGCACGAGGCCTCGGCCGACGTGGGATCGACCGCGAACACATGGCCGGCGCGCTCGGCCGCATCGGCGACGCGCTGCGTGACGACGCCGGCCTCGGTCCAGATCGTCGCGACCTCGAAGTCCAGCCCCGGCAAGGTCAACATCTCGACCTCGCTCATCGCTTCGAGCTTCTCGGTGTTGATGACCGCACTGTTCCAGGTCAGCGGAATCGCGCCGCCGGTGTAGCCGGTGCCGCCGCCGCGCGGGATGATCGTCAGGCCGAGCTCGATGCAGCCCTTCACCAACGAAGCCATCTCGGCCTCGGTGTCGGGCGTGAGCACGACGAACGGGTATTCGACGCGCCAGTCGGTCGCATCGGTCACGTGCGAGACGCGGCTCAGGCCGTCGAACTTGATGTTGTCCCTCAAAGTCACGCGGCCCAGCACTTTCGCGGTGCGGCGGCGCAGCTCGGCCACACTGTCGAACTGTTCGGCAAAGGCCGTGACTGCGCTGCTGGCGAGCTGCAGCAGTTCGCCGACGACCGCGTCGCGCTGCGCATCGGTAGCCGGCGTGCGGCGCTTCTCGACCTCACCCAGGCGATGGTGCAACGCGTCAATCAGCAGAGCGCGGCGGCGCGGGTTGTCGAGCAGGTCGTCCTGCAGATACGGGTTGCGCTGCACCACCCAGATGTCGCCGAGCACCTCGTACAGCATGCGCGCGGAGCGGCCGGTCTGGCGCTCGTCTCGCAGGCGCGAGAGGACTTCCCAGGCACGCGCGCCGAGCAACCGGATCACGATCTCGCGGTCGGAGAACGAGGTGTAGTTGTACGGGATCTCGCGCAGCCGCGACGTGTGCTGCGCTGCCTGTACGGCAGTCGTGATCTGGCTCAGCGGGACGGGTGCGTTCATGGGGGCTAGGTGCTCGGCGGCACCCGCGTTGGCACTTGAGGCGACATGTTACCGCAGCCATGCGGCACTGCAGCAAGACTGCTTGCGCGCGGCGCGCCGGCCCCTGAGGTTGATCCCGATTGCTGCGCCACCGCTTCGTGGTGATAAACGCGGCTGTCACAAACGCTGCGCACACTGCCGGATTGGTCACGAACCGCCCTCACTCATCCACGGAGTCGTCATGAAATTCAAATCTCTCGCGCTCGCTGCCGGCGCACTGACGCTGGCCCTGTCGGGGCCGGCGCAGGCCCAGGTCGAAGTCCAGTGGTGGCATTCGATGACCGGCGGCCTGAACGAATGGGTCAACGACCTGGCCAAGGATTTCAACGCGAGCCAGAAGGACTACAAAGTAGTGCCCACCTTCAAGGGCAACTACGACGAATCGATGGTGGCCGCGATGGCCGCATTCCGCGCCGGAAACGCGCCGCACATCCTGCAGGTGTTCGAGGTCGGCACCGCGACGATGATGGCCGCCAAGGGCGCGGTCAAGCCGGTCGGCGAAGTGATGAAGCAAAGCGGCGTCGCCTTCGACCCGAAGGCCTACGTGCCCGCGGTCTCGGCCTATTACACGGCGCCCAACGGCGAGATGATGTCGTTCCCGTTCAACAGCTCGACGACGATCTTCTATTACAACAAGGACGCCTTCAAGGCCGCCGGCCTCGACCCCAACAAGGCTCCGACGACCTGGCCCGAAGTGACCTTGGCCGCGGCCAAGCTCAAGGCCAGCGGCAGCAAGTGCCCTTACACCACGAGCTGGATGAGCTGGGTCCACCTCGAGAGCTTCTCGCTCTGGCACAACACGCTGTTCGCGACCCAGAACAACGGCTTCGGCGGCCCGGGCGCGCGCCTTGCGTTCAACTCGCCGCTGCACCTGCGCCACTTCGAGAACCTGGCCAACATGTCCAAGCAGGGCCTGTTCGTCTACAAGGGCCGCGCCAGCGTGGCGGTGCCGTCGTTCGTGTCGGGCGAGTGCGCGATGTTCACCGGCTCGTCGGGCTCGTATGCCGACGTCGCCAAGGGCGCGAAGTTCGCCTACGGTCTCTCGGCCCTGCCGTACTACCCCGACGTGGCCGGCGCACCGCAGAACACCGCCATCGGCGGCGCCAGCCTGTGGGTGATGTCGGGCAAGAAGCCGGCCGAATACAAGGGTGTGGCCGAGTTCTTCAAGTACCTGTCCAACCCCGAAGTGCAATCGGCCAGCCACAAGCGCACCGGCTACCTGCCGATCACGATGGCGGCCTACCAGCTCACCGAGAAGTCGGGCTTCTACAAGGAAAAGCCGGGCACCGACGTGGCCGTGACGCAGATGATCCGCAAGACGACCGACAAGTCGCGCGGCATCCGCCTGGGCAACTTCGTGCAGATCCGCACCATCCTCGACGAAGAAACCGAAGCGATCTGGTCCGGCAAGAAGGAGCCGAAAGAAGCGCTGGAGGCCGCGATGAAGCGCGGCAACGAGCAGCTGGAGCGTTTCGAGAAAGCCAGCAAGGCACCGCAGCCCTGATCCGAACGGGCACGCAACTCCTGCGTGCCGTCCCGACCCCGCCGCCGACCGGCGCGGTCGGGCTCGGTCACTGAATTCGAGCCCCATGGAAAAGCGCGTTCGTTTCAACTCCGCCTGGTTGCCCTGGGTGCTGCTGACCCCGCAGGTGCTCATCATCGCGGTGTTCTTCTTCTGGCCGGCCGCACAGGCCGTGCTGCAGTCGATGCAGTTGCAGGACAGCTTCGGCCTGTCCACCGAGTGGGCCGGTCTGGACAACTTCAAGGCGCTGTTCGGCGACTCGGCCTACCTCGAATCGTTCAAGACCACCGCGGTCTTCTCGATCCTGGTCGCGGTGCTGGGCATCGCGCTGTCGCTGATGCTGGCGGTGTTCGCCGACCGTGTGATCAAGGGGGCGCTGGCCTACCGCACGATGCTGATCGTGCCGTACGCGGTCGCGCCCGCGGTCGCCGGCGTGCTGTGGGTGTTCATGTTCTCGCCGTCGATCGGCGTGGTCGCCTACGGCCTGGCCAGGTTCTTCGGCTTCGAATGGAACCACCTTCTCAACTCGACGCACGCGATGTCGCTGGTCGTCGCCGCGGCGGTGTGGAAGCAGATCTCGTACAACTTCCTGTTCTTCGTCGCGGGCCTGCAATCGATCCCCAAATCGCTGATCGAAGCGGCAGCGATCGACGGTGCGCGCCCGTGGCGGCGCTTCTGGACGATCCAGTTCCCGCTGCTCACGCCGACCACCTTCTTCCTGCTCGTGATCAACATGGTGTACGCCTTCTTCGACACCTTCGCGATCATCGACGCCACCACCCAGGGCGGCCCGGGCCGCGACACCGTGATCATGGTCTACAAGGTCTACCAGGACGGCGTGAAAGGTGGCGACATCGGCAGCTCGGCGGCGCAGTCGGTGGTGCTGATGCTGATCGTCATCGCATTGACCGTGCTGCAGTTCCGCTACGTCGAGAAGAAAGTGAACTACTGATGGCGAAGTTCAATGGTTGAACGCCGCGCTACCTTGGGGCTGCTGGCCCACGCCGTGATGATTCTCGGGATGCTGATCGTCGCGTTCCCGCTCTACCTGGCCTTCGTCGCGTCGACCCACACCTCGCAGGAGATCGTGCAGGCGCCGATGCCGCTGCTGCCGGGCGGTCACTTCTGGGACAACTACAGCGCGGCGCTGACCGGCCACGGCGGCGGTGCCGGCTCGAACGCGCCGGTGGGGCGGATGATGTGGGTCAGCCTGGTCACCGCGCTCGGCATCGCGTTCGGCAAGATCGCCGTGTCGCTGCTGTCGGCGTTCGCACTGGTGTACTTCCGCTTCCCGTTTCGCAACTTCTTCTTCTGGGCCATCTTCGTGACGCTGATGCTGCCGGTCGAGGTGCGCATCCTGCCGACCTACAAGGTCGTCTCCGACCTCGGCATGCTCAACAGCTACGCCGGCCTGTCGATCCCGCTGATCGCCTCGGCGACCGCGACCTTCCTGTTCCGGCAGTTCTTCCTGACCGTGCCCGAAGAGCTCGTCGAGGCTGCGCGTATCGACGGCGCCGGGCCGATGCGCTTCTTCTGGGACATCCTGCTGCCGCTGTCCAAGACCTCGATCGCGGCGCTGTTCGTGATCCAGTTCATCTACGGCTGGAACCAGTATCTGTGGCCGCTGCTCGCGACCACCAGCGAAGACATGTACCCGGTCGTCGTCGGAATCAAACGCATGATCGCAGGCGGCGATTCGGGCAACGAATGGAACATCGTGATGGCCACCGCCATCCTCGCCATGCTGCCGCCGGCGGTGGTGGTCATCTTCATGCAGCGCTGGTTCGTCAAGGGCCTGGTCGACACCGAGAAGTAGAAGACACCCATGGCATCCATCACCCTCAAAGACGTCGTCAAGCGCTACGGCAGCGGGCCGAAGGCGAACCAGGTCATCCACGGCGTCAACGCCGAGATCGCCGATGGCGAGTTCATCGTCATCGTCGGGCCGTCGGGCTGCGGCAAGAGCACGCTGCTGCGCATGGTCGCGGGGCTCGAAGAAATCTCCGGCGGCACGATCTCGATCGGCGGGCGCGTCGTCAACGACATCGAGCCGAGCGAGCGCGACATCGCGATGGTGTTCCAGAACTATGCGCTGTACCCGCACATGAGCGTGTTCGACAACATGGCCTACGGGCTGAAGATCGCAAAGCTGCCGCAGGGCGAGATCAAGGCGCGGGTCGACAAGGCCGCGAAGATTCTCGAACTCGGTCCCTACCTGCTGCGCAAGCCGCGCGAACTCTCGGGCGGCCAGCGCCAGCGCGTCGCGATGGGGCGTGCGATCGTGCGCCAGCCGCAGGTCTTCCTGTTCGACGAGCCGCTGTCCAACCTCGACGCCAAGCTGCGCGCGCAAACGCGGCTGGAGATCCAGAAGCTGCACACCGAGCTCGGTGTCACGTCCCTGTTCGTCACGCACGACCAGGTCGAGGCGATGACGCTGGCGCAGCGCATGATCGTGATGAACGCCGGCCGCATGGAGCAGATCGGCACGCCCGACGAGGTCTACCACCGGCCGGCCACGACCTTCGTCGCGAGCTTCATCGGCTCGCCGCCGATGAACCTGATCACCGGCCAGGCCGACGGCGCGCGCTTCATCGCCGCTGGCCAGACGCTGGCACTGCCGGCGGCGGCGCCGCGCGCCGGCGAGATGATCCTGGGCCTGCGGCCGGAGCATGCCGAGCTGAGTCGCAACGGCGCGGCCGGCTGGCCGCTGAAGGTCGAGGCGCTCGAGATGCTCGGCGCCGAACGACTCGTCTACGGCCGCGTCGGCGAGACGCTGTTCACGGTGCGACTCGACGCGACGCTGGCGCCGCCCAAGGTCGGCGAGCTGGTCACGCTCTCGACCACGCCCGAGCACCTGCACTGGTTCGACGCCGCCACGACGAAACGAGTATGAGCGGTGCCGAGTCGGTTAGAAGCGCCGCGAGCCGGGCGCCGGGCCGCCCCAAGCCGGCCCGCATCCCCTTGGGGGATCGACCGGCGTACTCGTCGGTCGAGGGGTGGTCATTCCCGCTGTGGATCGCGCACCGGGGCGCCGGCAGATGCGCGCCCGAGAACACGCTGGCCGCATTCCGCCTCGGCGCGCAGCACGGCTACCGGGCGTTCGAATGCGACGTGAAGCTCAGCGCCGACGGCGTGCCGTTCCTGCTGCACGACGCGACGCTCGAACGCACGACCAGCGGCGCCGGCACCGCCGCCGACCTCGCCTGGAGCGAACTCTCGCGGCTCGACGCCGGCGCCTGGCACAGCCGCGGCTTCGCCGGTGAGCCGATGCCGAGCCTGGCCGGCATCGCCGCCTACTGCGCGCGCAACGGCTTCGCGCTGAACATCGAGATCAAACCGACACCCGGCGACGAAACAGAGACCGGCCGCGTCGTCGCGACCGAAGCGGCGCGCCTGTGGGCCGGGCAGGCGTTGCTACCACTGCTCAGCTCGTTCCGGCCCGACGCGCTGCTGACCGCGCGCGACGCCGCGCCGCAGCTGCCGCGCGCCCTGCTGCTGGACACGCTGCACGAGGGCTGGTTCGAGCAGGCCCGCGCGCTCGGCTGCGTCGCCGCGGTGACGAATCACCAGATCATGGACGCCGCGCTGATCACGCAACTCCACGGCGCCGGCATGCGCGCGCTGGTCTACACGGTCAACGACGCGCTCGAGGCGCAGCGACTGGTCGCGCTCGGCATCGACGGCATGATCACCGACGCGGTCGACCGCTTCTCGCCCGCGCGCTTGCCCATGGCCTCAGGCATTCGCGACTGACGCCTGCGCCGGGGCGGGCGGCGCCAACAGCGCGTAGACGCGCGTGTCGCGCGGCTCGCCCTGCGGGGTCAGCGAGTCGCCGCGCAGCACGCCCTCGAGCGCGAAGCCGGCGCGCTCCGCGACCCTCGAGCTGCGCTGGTTCGTGGCGTCCATCCGGACCTCGACGCGCCGCGCCTGCAGCCGCTCGAACGCGAAGCGCGTCAGCGCCCGCACGGCCTCGGTGACGAAGCCGCGCCCCTGGTGTGGCGTGCGGCACCAGTAGCCGAGCTCGAAGCGCCGTACGGTCCAGTCGATCCGGTGCAGGCCGGTGCCACCGACGAATTCGCCCACGCCGCCGTCGGCCGCGCGCTCGAACATGAACATCGGCAGGTCCTCGCGCAGCAGGAACTTCGCCTGCATGCGGCGACAGTCGGCGCTGCTCTGGGCCAGTGAGGGCACGGTCTGCGCCCACGGCATGTAGTGGCGCAGGTCGTCGATCGATTCGCTCACCGCAGCGTTCAGCGTCGCGGCGTCGTCGGCGCGCGCGCCGCGCAGGATCAGGCGCTGGGTGGCGAGCTGTTCGGGCACGTCTTCGAGCAGGGGTTCCATCGTCGTCCTCCCTTTCAGATCGGTTCGACCGCGGGCCGGGCGGCGCGCACATCGGCCTCGGCGCCGAGCCAGTCGCGCTCGCGCTCCGGTCGCGGCAGCGCGCGCACGTTGCGGATCACCGGCGCGCGCCATGCGAGCAGCGCCAGCAGCAGCGCGCTGACACCGGCGAACGCGAGCGCCGAGCGCAGGCCGAAGTGCTCGCCGAGCCAACCGCCCAGCAGCGCGCCCGGGCCGGCCGGGATCAGGATCAGCCAGCGCATCGTGCTCGTCATGCGGCCCAGCAACGGCGCCGGCGTGACCGCCTGGCGCAGCGCGAGGAAGTTGATGAACACCAGCACCGCGCCGGTCGAGAACAACATCAGCATCAGCGCGAACGCGGCCACGCCGAACGCGTTCGCCGGTGCCGCGGCGAGCAGCAGCCAGGCCGCGCCGCAGACCGCGAAGCCCAGCACTAGGCACGGCCCCGGCCCGATGCGCCGGCTGATGCGGTTGCCGAACACGCTGGCGACGATCGTGCCCGCGCCCATGGCCATGTAGCTCAGGCCCACGGCCTGTTCGGACAGGCCCAGCGTGCGCGTCGCGAACAGAATCTGCACCACGACCGCGGCGTTGTTGCACATCTGCCAGACGCCCACCGCGATGGCGAGCGCCATCAGCAGGCGGTGCTGCACGACGAAGCGCACACCGGCGCGCAGGTCGCGCAGGAAGTGCGCGTCGGCGCGCGGCCCGCGCTCCTCGTGAATGACGATGCCGCGCAGGATGCCGGCCGAGACCAGCAGCAACGCCGCGTCCACCAGCAGCGCCAGCGGCGCGCCGACCAGCTTGATCAGCGCCCCGGCCAGGCCCGGTCCGGCGACCTCGGAGCCCGACATCGCGAGCGCATTCTTCGCGTGCGCCTCGACCAGCCGCTCGCGTGCGACGACCTGCGTCAGCACGATCTGCGCGGCCGATCCGGCCACCGTCGCGATCGTGCCGAGCGCGAACGCCGCGAAGTACATCCACGGCATCGCCAGCCAGCCCATCCACCACGCGAACGGCACGCTCGCGACGACGAGCGACAGCACGGTCTCGCCGGCGACGTAGACCGGCAGCTTGCGCACGCGGTCGAGCCAGACACCGGTGGGCAGCGAAAACAGCACGAACGGCGCGATCTCCATCGCGGTCAGCAGGCCCATCTGCGTCGGGCTCGCGTGCAGCAGCACGGCGGCGGTCAGCGGCAGCGCCAGCATCGTCACCTGGCCGCCGAACGAGCTGATCAGGATCGACGTCCACAGGCGCCGGTAGGTCGCGTCGCGCAGCAGGTCGTTGGCCGGCAACGCGAAGCGGCGGCGCAGGCGGGTTCGCCATTTCATCAAGACCTGTCTCATGGTCTTCACCTCGGCTTTTCTTCTCGCGCGGGCCCTGGCAGGGGCCCTGCTGGGTCGGTGGACCCGTTGCAGCGAAAGACAGGGCGTTGTCCGATTCTTCCGCTGATCTCTCAGCGGAAGCTTCTGGTTCGGAAGCGGATGCCGAGAGGACTAATGCGCAGCGCCGAACTGCTTGCGCAGCCCGCGTGCGGAGCCGGCGACGAGGCCAGCGAGCGGGGACGGTCGGTTCGAGTCGACGACCACGAGCCCGGGTGCGATACCGGAGTCGATCCAGGCCGCACCGGTGCACGCGGCGCCGCGCGAGGCGCTGCGATCGTGGTGAAGGTGGAGGGGCCGTGTCATGTCGTTGCTCGATGAGTGTCGAGCGCGCATCGTAGCAGCGGCGCCGGTGTGCCGGCAAGGCAGAGCAGCGTCGCGGCGTTGCATTCCATCCACGCGCGGCGCCGGCAGCGCCGTGGCTGCTGCGCGCGGCGACGCAGCCGGTGCGTCGCCGACTCGCCGTGAAGTCAACGCTGCGGGCTCAGCTGCGGTAGTCGGCGTTGATCTTGACGTAGTCGTAGCTCAGGTCGCAGGTCCAGACCGTGGTCGACGCCGTGCCGCGGTGCAGGTCGACGCGCACCGTGATCTCGCTTTGCTTCATCACGCGCGCACCGTCCTCCTCGCGGTACGCGGGCAACCGCCCGCCGCTCTGCGCGACATGCACGTCGTCGAGGAACAGATCGATCGTGGTCTGGTCCAGGTCGGCAATGCCGGCGTAGCCGACCGCCGCGAGGATCCGGCCGAGGTTCGGATCGCTCGCGAAGAACGCGGTCTTCACCAGCGGCGAGTGCGCGATCGCGTAGGCGACCTCGCGGCATTCGGCTTCGCTGCGGCCACCATCGACCCGCACCGTGATGAACTTGGTCGCGCCCTCGCCGTCGCGCACGATCGCCTGCGCCAGGCGGCGCGCGACATCGACGACCGCATCGCGCAGCCGCTTGCCGTCGCCGGACGCGAAATGCGTGATCTCGGGGTTGCCGGCCTGCGCGGTGGCGATCAGCACGAACGAGTCGTTGGTCGAGGTGTCGCCGTCGATCGTGATCCGGTTGAAGGATTCGTCGGCGGCATCGGTCACGAGCGCGCGCACCAGCGCCGGCGCGATCGCCGCATCGGTCGCGACCAGGCCGAGCATCGTCGCCATGTTCGGGCGGATCATTCCGGCGCCCTTGCCGATGCCGGTGATCGTCACGGTCTCGCCGCCGAGCTGCAGCTGCGTCGAGGCCGCCTTCGGCAGCGTGTCGGTCGTCATGATCGCCTCGGCCGCAGCGCCCCAGTGGTCGGCGCCCAGGTCGGCGATCGCGGCAGGCAGGCCGGCGACGATGCGCTCGACCGGCAGGCTTTCCATGATCACGCCGGTCGAGAACGGCAGCACCTGTTCCGGCGCCAGCTTCAGCAGCCCGGCCAGCGCGACGCAGGTCGCGCGCGCGCGTGCCAGGCCGTCTTCGCCGGTGCCGGCGTTGGCGTTGCCGGTGTTGATGACGATCGCGCGCGCGCCCGCGCTGGCCGCGAGGTGGCGGCGGCACAGCTGCACCGGCGCCGCGCAGAAGCGGTTGCGGGTGAACACGCCCGCGACCGTCGAGCCTGCGGCGATCGTGACGACGGTCAGGTCGCGGCGATTCGCCTTGCGCACGCCCGCCATCGCGATGCCGAGCTCGACACCGGCGACCGGATGGAGGCTTTTCGGATCGGGGGCTTGCAGGTTGACGGGCATGACATCTCGGAAAAATGGCGGTGCTGGCGGGCGATTGTGCATTCATCCTAGAGACGGCAGTAGGTCATAGCGAACCAAGCGTAGCGCCAGCACTCGCGCGGGCTGGGGCCGGTCGGGCACACTCACCGCATGGGTGAAGCCAAGATCAAGGCGCGCACGCAGGTGGCGCGGGCCGTGGACAC
>JANXZN010000372.1 GCA_025355545.1 Rhizobacter sp. | reverse complement strand
CGCAGCCGGCGCCGGATGATCACCACCCGGCGTGGGCGTGTCCAGCCCATGAGCTGCAGTTGATCCTCCACCGCCTGCCAGCCTTGCTCGTCGGCTCGGGTCCAGTCCTGCCGCGCGAATTGGCGCGCCACCAGGCGCTGCCGAGATCAACGCCAAGGACGCCATGACGCAGACCCTGTCCCGGCGTATCTGGTGGGCCTGGGGCGGATTCGCATTCTGCTGGGCTGCGCTGGCGCTCTGGCTGCTGTATGCGATCCGGTCTCGACGCCGCTACAGAGCCGCGGCGCGAGATCGGCAACAGGCGGTCGAGGCGATGGAGCACGCCATCGTTGCGAAGCGCAAGTTCCTGAGCATGGTGAACCACGAAGTGCGCTCGCCGTTGCAGAACATCGTCGCCTCTGCGGAGCTGCTGGCCATGAAGGACAGCCGGCCGGAGAGCGTCGCTGCGATCCGTCGCATCCGACACGCTGTCACGGTGCTCCAGGGGCAGCTGCGCGACCTTCTCACCATCGCCCGCGGCGATGCAGGTCAGTTACCCACGCAAGTCGAAGCCTTCGAACTCGGCGAACTGGTCCAGGATGTCTGCGCCGACCTTGAAGACGCGGCCATTGCAAAGGGGCTCGCCTTTCGGGTCGAGTTCCCGCCGTCGCCGGTGACGGTCAGCGCCGACCCGATTCGGATCGCGCAGGTGTTGAGAAACCTCGTCGAGAACGCCGTGCGCTACACAAGCGCGGGCCATGTTCAGGTTAGGGTCGAGCCTTTCGTGAGTGGCGTGAGTGCCGCCACTAGCGCGGCATCGGCAATTGACCGACAAGGCGCTGCAACGCCCGAGCCGTCATCAACGGCAGGCTGGGTGCGGTTCGTCGTCCACGACACGGGCCCAGGCCTGCCGCAACCGGCGTCCGAACGACTGAAGAGTGCCGCCGTGCCGTTCGCGTCGAGCGGCGACGGCACCGGCATCGGCCTCTTCGTGATCCGCGATGTGCTGCAGCAACTGGGTGGGCGCATCGATGTTCAATCCCGCGACGCGTGCGATCCTGAAGGGCAGGGGACGACGTTCACGGTGAGCATCCCGGCCACACAGGTTCAGGATACTGCTGCCCGCGTCCGTAGCGGTGAGCCTGCCAATTCATTGAGCGTCCTGGTCGTGGACGATCTGTCGGACGTGCGGGATGCACTCAGCGATGTGACCCGCCGGCTGGGTCATGCGTGTCGCGCTGTCGGTACGGCGGCCGAGGCCCGTCCTCTGCTGGCCGGCACACACTTCGACGCGGTGCTGATCGACCTGGAGATGCCTGACACGGATGGCCTGGCGTTGGCCACCGAGATCCGTGAGGGTGGCGGACTCAATACCGCGTCGATGCTGATTCTGATCAGCGCCGCAGAGAACCAGGCCTCTGGCCAGGTTTGGCCCTTCGACGGCTTCCTGCAAAAGCCCATCGATGGCCCGGCCTTGGATCGGCTCATCGGTTCGCGAATTCCGCATTGAACTGGCTTGGGGCGATCGACGCCGTGACGGGCTTCTGTAGAAACGGCAGGCTGTGATGCTCGATGGCGGCCACGCTGGCAGTTGGGAAAGCGCCCGAACACAGGGTGATGCGCCGTTAGAAAGAGAGGATTCATGTCCAGCCGCTTAGCAGCGCGCAGCCGGGTCTGCAGATGATTGCCGGCCGCGCTGGGACAGCCGTCTGCTTCTCCCTTGCTCGAACTCACCTTGTCGGCCAGGAACGGCTGTTGGTATGTGCTACCCCAAAGCGGCCATTGGTGGCCCCTTTCGACCTCCAGGACGTTTCGTCGCAATTCGCGCCCGGTTTCGCGGCGACCGGCGCAGGCCAAGGGTTGTCCCGGGGCGGGAGTAATGGCCATCTCGCTTGACAAGTCAGAACTGGATCGTAGACTTGCGCAAACGTTTCCCGCAATCGTTTGCTTTTTCATCCACCCAGAACTCCATGCCTACGATCCGCGAAGTTGCACAGCTGGCCGGCGTGTCCATCACGACCGTCTCCCACGTCGTGAACGGCACGCGGCCAGTCAGTGCGGATCGGATGGCGCGCGTGCAACAGGCGATCGCGGGCCTCGGCTACCGGCCGAACGCCGTTGCGCGCAGTCTGCGGATCAGCGAGACGCGGATGTTCGGGATGATCGTCCCAGACAACTCGAATCCTTACTTCGCCGAGGTGGCGAGGAGCATCGAGGACGCCAGCTTCGAACTTGGCTACAGCGTCATCCTGTGCAACTCGGACGAAGACGCCATCAAGGAGCAGGCGTATCTCGACTTGCTTGTCGAAAAGCGCGTCGATGGCATTGCTTTCGTAGCCACTGGCCGGCGGGCAGACTGCCTGGATTCGAAGCGCCTGCGGGGCCTGCCGGTCGTCGTGGTGGACCGGGAGGTCGACGCGGGTGCATGGGCTTCGGTGCTGGTTCACAACAGCCGTGGAGGCCGGGAGGCCGTCGCTCACCTGGTGAAGCTCGGCCACCGGCGCATCGGTTGCATCAGCGGCCCGCGCGGACTGGGCCCGAGCAGCGAACGGGTGCGCGGCTATCGCGCCGCGCTGCGGAAAGCCGGCATGGCCCCGGACCCGCGCTGGATCGTCGAAGGCGACTTCCATGCCGAGGGCGGGTACCAAACGATGTGCGAGCTGCTCGAGCGTGATGCGGCGCTGACAGCCGTGTTCGCGTGCAACGACATGATGGCCGTCGGCGCCTTGCGAGCCATCCACGAGCATGGCCGACGGGTGCCCGAAGACATCGCGCTGGTGGGCTTCGACGACATTGCTTTCGCGTCGTACACACAGCCCGCATTAACCACGATCGCCCAGCCTTACCGCGAACTCGGCAGGCGCGTGGCGCAATTGCTCGCCAAGGGCACGAGCGGCGAGGGGGCCGCTCCCGAACGCATCCGGCTCGAACCCGAGTTGGTGGTTCGGGCGTCGTGTGGGGCCTCCAACGCGCCGCCGAACGGCCCCCCGAGCCGCTGATGCTGGCGCGCAAGCCGTCACGACAACGACTAGGCAAAAAGCGCCGCATTCCGCGGCGGAGTACGAACAAGGAGACGACATGATGAATCAGCCTTTGAACCCCGGCTTGGGCCGACGCGCCACATTGCGCCTCGCCGCCAGCGCCATTGCGCTCGGAGCTCTCGCGGCGCTTACTGGCTGTGACCGCAAGCACGCCGAATCGGTGGCAGGTGCTAGTGCACCGGCTGCGACAACAGCCGCAGCGAAAAGGCCATTCGAGGGGCAGACGGTCACTGTCGCCGTGGGTAGCTTCATGAGCAGTGGCGTCAACATGTTCAAGGAGGAATGGGAGAAGCGCAGCGGGGCGCGCTTGCAGGTTGTCGAAATTCCCTTCGGCGATTTGTACCAGCGGCTATTCGCTTCGTTCACCACAGGCGCCGGCGAGTTCGACGTCGCCATCTACGCTGCGAACTGGATCCCGGAGTTCGCCCTGAACAAGAACATCCTGTCGCTCGAGAAGTACTACGGCACCAAAGACAACTGGGACGACGTGCTCGACAAGACCAAACGCATCATGTACGTGGGCGCCGAGCGGTACTCGGTTCCGCTAGACGGCGACGTCCTGATTGGTTATTACCGCAAGGACGCCCTGGAGAACGACGCCTACAAGCAGAAATTCAAGGCCAAGTACGGCTACGACCTCGCTGCCCCGACGACCTGGAAGCAGTATCGGGACATCGCGGCGTTCTTCAGTGGCTGGGACTGGAGCGGTGGCGGCAAGCCCGACTTCGGCGTGCTCGAAGCCCAGGGTCCGAAGGATGTCGGTCCCTTCATCCTCGTCTCTCGCGTCGCCAGCTACGCTGCCAACCCGAAAGTTCCCGGCGGGCTTTTCTTCGACCCCGACACGATGGAGCCGAGTGTGAACAACCCTGGCTGGGTGCAGGCGCTTCAGGACTGGGTGGACATCAAGAAGTTCGGCCCGCCCGAAATGGCGACGATGGGCGGCGGCACGATGCGCGGGAACTTCGTGGCAGGCAACTACGCACTGGCTATCGACTGGGCGGACGTCGGCATCCAAGCTCAGGATGAGAACGCATCCATCGTCAAGGGAAAGCTCGGCTATTTCATGCTGCCCGGCAGCCCGCGGATGTGGAACATCAAGACCAAGGCGTGGGACCAGTTCCCCGAACCGCAGCGTGCGCCCTACATGGGCTGGGGCGGATGGCATGGCTCGGTGGCAGCCAACAGCAAAGCGCCGGATGCGGCATGGGACTTCCTGAACTTCATCGACAGCAACGAAAACGCGCTGCGTGCGGTGATGACTCCCGGCACCGCACGCAATCCGTACCGCAAACAGCATTTTTCCGACCCAAAGCAGTGGGAGGAAGCCGCCGTCAAATACAAAGACCCGGCTCCATATCTGGAGGTGCTGCAGCAGTCGTTGGCGCACCCGAACACCCAGTATGACCTGCGGATTCCGAAGGCGGGCCGCTATTTCGAGGTGCTGGACAACTGGATGCAGCAGGCGCTGGCCGGGACGATGACGCCCAAGCAGGCGCTCGACAAGACGGCTGAGGAGTGGAAGCGCATCACCGCCGAGGCGGGTCTGGACAAGCAGAAGCAGCTTTACCGCGACCTCTATCAGATCAAGTAACGCGCCGACAACCACTCGCATGTTCTTGCTCACGGAGTCCGCCGCATGAGGGGCTTGAAGCATCTGCTCATCGCGCCGCCGTTGCTGTTCTTCTTCGCGATCAGCTTGGTGCCGCTCGTCTTCACGATCGTTCTCAGCCTCAGCGGCTATTCGATCGGCGGCAGTTTCTCGTGGGTGGGTATCGAAAACTATGTGCGGCTGGCCAGCGATCCCCTCTTCACCAAGAGCTACGTCAACACGCTGCTCTACGTGCTGATTGGGGTGCTGGTGCAGTACTGGCTCGCGCTCGGGATCGCGTTGCTGGTCAACCAGGTGGTCAGTGGCAGCCGGCCGCTGCGGCTGCTGTTCCTGCTGCCGTTCGTGATGCCACCGCTAATCGTCGGCTTCGTCTGGCAGACGATGTTCGACTCGCGCTACGGGCCGCTTAGCGCACTGCTGCGCTGGCTTCACATCGGTCCGATCTTCTGGCTAAACGGGGCCAAGCTGGCGTTCACGTCGATCCTGATCGTGGACACCTGGCAGTGGACGCCGTTCATGTTCCTGATCCTCTTCGCCGGCCTGCGCACTTTGCCGCGCGAACCATTTGAAGCGGCTCGCGTCGATGGCGCGTCGGACTGGCGGATCTTCTGGGACCACACGTTTCCGATGTTGTTGCCGGCCAGCATGGCAGCCATCCTGCTGCGCGCGATCGAGGCCTTCAAGCTGTTCGACGTCGTGTTCTATGTGACCGGCGGCGGACCCGGCGGCGCGACGTCCACCGTCACGCTCCAGGGCTACTTCACCGCACTGCGCTCGGGCAACCTGGGATACGGCGCGGCGATGTCCATCGTGCTGCTGGTCACGGTGATGGCGTTGGCGATGGTGGCCCTGGTCTGGCTGAAGCGCCTGGCCGGGCGGCGCACGCGCCGGATGGAGCGCGAACTGCAGGCTTTCTCACTCGAGTTCCAGGGAAAGACGGCGCCATGACCACCACCTCGCAGGAACGCCGCCCAGGTTCGTGGCTGCTGCGCACCGGGCTGCTCGCGCTGTGGGGGCTGTTCGCCGGCTTCCCCGTGTACTGGATGGCCGTGACCGCCTTCAAGCAGCCGCGCGACATCTATCAGGGGCCGTATTTCATTCCCTTCGTCGACTTCACGCCTACGCTGCGCGCCTGGGAGTACATCGCGGGGCCGGCCCGCGACACCGTGTTCCACGGCCTCGTCAACAGCCTTCTGTTCGCGGCCGGGAGCGCCTTCGTCGCGGTAGTGCTCGGGGCCTTCGCCGCCTACGGCCTCGCGCGCTACCCGTACAAGTACGGCCCCTATCGCAACGACGACCTGTCGCTGCTGATCGTCTCGCAGCGCATCATGCCTCCGATCGTCGCGGTGATCGCGCTGTTCGCGATGTTCCGTGCCGCCCAGCTGCTCGATACGCGTGTCGGCATGTTGATTGCATACACCTGGTTCGACCTGCCGCTGACCGTCTTCCTGCTGACCGACTTCATGCGTCGGATCCCGGTCGAACTCGAGCAGGCGGCGGCGCTCGACGGCTATGGCAAGTTCGCGCAGATCTGGAAGGTGGTGCTGCCGCTGGCCATGCCAGGGTTGGCGGCCGCCTACCTGTTGTCGTTCTTCTTCTCGTGGAACGACTTCATCCTCGCGCTGATGCTGACCTTCCGCGATGCGGTCACGCTGCCCATAGTCATCACCAACCTGTCGGCACAGATGGAACCGCGCTGGTGGTTGATCTCGGCCATCGGGCTGCTGGCGATGGTCCCGCCTATCGTTGCCGTCTCGCTGCTGGATCGTTTCATTGAGCGCCGGGTGCTGCATGCGCCGCGGGGGGACGAATAGTGAAGCACACGACCGGAGCAACACGTTGAGCATGCTTTTGCTGGACAAGGTGTCCAAGGACTTCGGCGGCCCGCGCCACGCCGTGTCGCGCCTGCAGATCGAGTGCCGGGACGGCGAGTTCCTCGTCTTGCTCGGCCAGTCCGGCGCCGGCAAGTCGACGACGCTGCGCCTGATCGCCGGCATCGAAAGTCCCACCGCAGGCGAGATCCTCTTCGATGGCCAGCGGGTCACGCACTTGCCGCCAGAACAGCGCGACGTGGCCATGGCCTTCGAGTCGTATGCGCTTTACCCGCATCTCACCGTGCGCGAGCACCTCGAGTTCCCACTGCGGGCACCGGGACGCAAGCTGCCTGCCTCCGTCATCGCCGAGCGGGTACAGCGGGTCGCGGATCTGCTGGAGATCGGCGCGTTGCTGGCGCGCCGTCCGACGCAGCTCAGCGGCGGCCAGCGGCAGCGGGTGTCGCTGGGCCGCGCACTTGTGCGTCAGGCGCGCTTCACGCTGCTCGACGAGCCGGTGGCACACCTGGACGCGCGGCTGCGCCACGACCTCCGAGGCGAGCTGAAGCGTCACCAGCAGGCGAGCGGGGCGACTTCAATCTACGCAACACCCGATTTCAGTGAGGCGGCCGCGGTGGCCGACCGTATCGCGGTTCTGGTCGATGGCGGGTTGCGCCAGATCGACACCCCGGCAAACATCTACGACCGGCCAGCCGACGTGGACGTTGCGCTGCTGGCAGGCGACCTGAGGATGAACCTGTTCGACGCCGACACGCTCGTCAGCCTGACGACGATCTCGGCCGGGGCACGCCAGGTCGGCATGCGACCGTCCGAGATCCGCGTGCTCGGCCGCGCGCTGCCTTCCGCGTTGGCTGGCAAGGTGTATGTCGCGGAGCCGATGGGTTACGACCAGATCGTTCGCGTCGAAACCGGAGACCAGATCGTAACCGCCCGCATGCCGCTCGACCAGGAGCGCTTCGAGATCGGACAGCCGGTCTGGCTCGCGCCCGACTGGCGTCGGCAGCACCTGTTCGACGCCCAGGGACGGCGTCTGGACCCTGCATCGAACTGAGCGCGCACCCACGGCGGAAGCATGGCAAGCCTCACTCTCGAAAATGTCGTCAAGCAGTACGGTCGAGTGACCGCTGTGCACGGTGTCTCGCTGTCGATAGCCGACGCCGAATTCGTGGCGCTGCTCGGCCCCTCGGGCTGCGGCAAGACCTCGACGATGCGCATGGTCGCAGGCCTCGAGCACATCAGCAGCGGCGACATCCGCATCGGCGGCGTGGTGGTGAACCATCGCTCCCCGGCGGAGCGGCAGATCGCGATGTCCTTCGAGCACTACGGGCTTTACCCGCATCTGACGCTGTTCGGCAACATCGCTTATCCGCTTGCGGTGCGCGGCACTGCCGAACGCGAGATCAAATCGCGGGTGTTCGAGATCGCGAACCTATTACATGTCGAGGACTATCTGAGCAGCCACCCGACAGAGGTCAGCAGCGGCGTGCAGCAGCGGGTGTCGCTCGCCCGCGCGCTGGTTCGCTCGCCGTCGGTGTTCCTGCTCGACGAGCCGCTGTCGCATCTCGATGCGGAGATGCGATCGCGCATGCGTGGGGAGCTGAAGCGGCTACAGAAGGCGAAGCGCTCGACGATGCTGTACGTCACGCACGACCAGCTTGAGGCCATGACGATGGCCGACCGCATCGCCATCATGAACGAGGGCCGTCTGCAGCAGGTGGGAACGCCGCGCGAGATCTACGACCGGCCAGCTAACCGCTTCGTCGCGACCTTCATCGGCGAGCCGCCGATGAACATGATCGATGCGACCACCGCGAACGCCGACGATGCCATCTTGCTGCGATCCGCGAATGGCGGACGTGTCGCACTGCTGGACGGCGAGCCACGTGAACGACTGCTGGGAGCCGCTCCTGCGGTGGGCGGCCGGGTTGCAGTCGGCGTTCGACCTACCGACCTCGATGTCGTCGCGCCGGGGAACGCCGGGATACCGGCGCGAGTGCGGCTGCGAGAGTTCCGCGGCGACGACGTCCTGATGACCTTCGACACCGCGGCCACTCGCGTGCGCGTGATCGTGCAACGCGACACCGCACCGGATGTCGGCCACAACGTGGTTCTCGTACCGCGCGGCGACCGCCTTCACCTGTTTTCGGCCGAATCGGGGGACGCGATCGGACACACCGGAGACCGCCCGGACGCCACCCGGTCGACCCCACTCTGACTCAGTTTCTAACTCAACCACTGCACGCGAAGGAGCCACCATGGCCAACAAGCTCATCATCGACACCGACATCGGAACTTACTACGACGACGCCTTCGCCGTCCTGCTCGGGGCTCGCAGCCCCGAGATCGAACTCCTCGGCGTCACGACCAACTACGGTGACACCGACCTGCGAGCGCGCATTGCCCGCAAGATCCTCAACGTCGCAGGGCGCCAAGACGTCCCGGTGTTCAGGGGCATCGGCAAGCCGTTGCGCGGCACCGCGCTGATGTTTGGCTTCGAAGGGGAGCGAATCCTGAGCGAGGAGGACAAAGACATCAAGTACAACGACGAGCACGCTGTGAACTTCCTGATCCGCTCCATCATGGAGAACCCGGGCGAGGTAACCGTGGTTACGCTCGGCGCCGTTAGCAACCTGGCCGCAGCCTACATCATGGAGCCGCGCATTGCGCAGAACGTCAAGGAGGTCATCATGATGGCCGGCGTCATCACGCCGATCATTGATCAGAAAGGCGTGCGGCGTTCGCCAGTGGAGGAGTACAACTTCAACAACGATCCGTTCGCCGCGCAGATCGTCGTCGAGTCGGAACTGCCCAAGACCCTGGTGCCGATCGATGTGACCCTGCAGATCCCGCTGCGTCCCGACCAGGTGACGCGGATCAACGGGGCCAAGGGGGCGGTCGCCAAGCAGGTCAGCGCCATCCTGGACGCTTGGCCGCCACAGGAATACATGATCTATCTCGCGGTTGGCATTCCGACCGAGCACACCGGCCTGTGGCTGCATGACCCGCTGACGGTGGCTCTCGCCTACGACCGTAGCTTCTGCGAGTTCACGCGGGTGCACATCGCCGCCGAGTTCGCGCCGACGACCGTGGGCCGCGACATGCTGATCAAGAATGACATCCTGCGCACGATCCCGAAGAAGCTTCCCCCTAACATGAACTTGGCCGTGCGCGTGGCCGCCGACAGGTTCACCGATCACTTCACGGATCGGATCGTGGGCTGAGCCTGCAGGCAAAGGGGCCGCCCGTGGGAAGCACCGAGGAAGATCAGGCCTTCGACGTCGTCGTGGTGGGAAGCATCAACATGGACTTCGTGGCCTTCGCTTCGCGCCTACCCGGCCGTGGCGAAACCGTGACCGGTCACTCGTTCACCGCCTCGCCCGGCGGCAAGGGAGCCAACCAGGCAGTCGCGGCGGCTAGGCTCGGCGCGCGCACTGCGCTGCTCGGCTGCGTCGGCGGCGATACCATTGGTTCGACGCTGCGCGCATCCCTCGAGGCGAACGGTGTCGGCTGCGCCGCGATCAAAGTGGTGGAGAACAGCGCCTCGGGCGTGGCCATGATCGTGGTGGACGGCACCGGCGCCAATATGATTGTCGTCGCTCCGGGTGGCAACTGGCTGCTCACAGGTAGCGACATCGTAGCGCACGAGAACCTGATCGGGCAGGCCAGGATCGTGGCGCTGCAGTTGGAAATTCCGCTCGCCGTGACGGTCTTGGCGGCCCAGACGGCGCGGCGCCTCGGCAAGACGGTCGTTCTCAATCCCGCTCCTGCCCAGCCCTTGCCGGAGACATTGCTGCGTTCCATCGACTACCTCGTGCCGAACGAGACGGAGGCGACCGAACTTACCGGCATCGCGGTCAGTGACGTCGAGTCGGCGGCGCAGGCGGCGATGGCACTGCGCCAATGCGGCGCAGCGCGTGTAATCGTCACCTTGGGCGAGCGGGGTGTCGTCGCCGTGACCGAAACAGGAACGGTTCACTATCCGGCACATGCAGCGGAGGCGATCGACACAACCGGCGCAGGCGACACCTTCATCGGCGGTCTGTGTTGCGGACTCGCATCCGGTCTCGAGCTTCCATCCGCGATCGCACTTGGACAGGCCGCGGCGGCAATCAGCGTCACGCGGCCGGGCGCTCAACAGTCGATCCCGTATCGACTTGAGGTCGAGGTGTAGCCCACATCAGGATTGCCCTCCTCGTCAACTGCCTACGATCACACAACCACCATCCGTTCGGACCTACGACGAGTCGCAGGGGTCGTTGGTTCTTCACGGGGTTCTGTTGCAATAGTGGAGCCGACGTCGGCGAAGCCCTGCGCCTTCAGGCTCTCAGAACGCCAGCGAGTAGAACTGATTGGCCGCGGACGAGGCTCGATCTTTGATCGCGTCGAGCTGGCCCTTCTTGATCATGTGCAT
>JANXZN010000362.1 GCA_025355545.1 Rhizobacter sp. | reverse complement strand
TCGTCAGCTCGCTCTCCTGCTCATCCGTCAACTCAACCGCCGGGGCTACTCGCAATTGCTCGCTCCAATTCAAATCGAAGTAGGGCATTCGAGTCGGGTAGCGATGTTAAGTTCCGTCAAGATTCAAACACTACACTAGCGAAAAGAGATGCGCTGCGGGCGCTGCGCTTCTATAGTTCAGCCCACTTGCGGCGCGGCGCCGCACCACCCCAGCCAGAGGACCCGCACCATGGTCAAGAAACTCAAGCAGATGGCCGAGAAGCAGGCCGCCTCCAGCGGTCGCCTGTTCGACAGCGCGCTGGCCGGCCAGGTCAAGGACTCGGCGCAGCAGATCTGGCTCGCCGGCATGGGCGCGTTCTCGCGCGCGCAGGCCGAAGGCACCAAGGTGTTCGAGACGCTGGTGAAGGAAGGTGCGTCGCTGCAGAAGAAGACGCAGTCCGCGGCCGAGGGAAAGATCAGCGAAGTCACCAGCAAGATGACGAGCATGGCCGGCGACGTGCAAGCCAGGGCCGGCCAGCACTGGGACAAGCTCGAGGGCATCTTCGAGGAGCGCACCGCGAAGGCGCTGAACAAGCTCGGCGTGCCGTCGGCCAAGGACGTGGACGCGTTGATGGCGCGCATCGACGAGCTCGGCGCGAAGATCGCGAAGCTGTCGAAGGCGACCGTGGCGGGCAAGCCCGCGACCCGCATGGCGCGCATCGACGAGCTCGCGGCGACCGCCCCGCCACCAGCGCCGCGCTCCGCACCGGCGAAGCAGGCGGCGGCCAGGAAGCGCGCGCCGGCGCGCAAGCCCGCCGCCTGACGCTCGGCATCTCCCGGGGACGATGAAGGGCGACGAGCACAGTCACCCTGGCACGACCATCGTGCTGTTCGAGCCCGATTAGCGCGATCCGGCGATGTTTCTCGCGGCCACCTTCAGCCACGGCCAGCGCCGCAGGCTCGCCGAGCACGCCTACCAGCAGACGCGCCGGATGCTGCGCTCGCGCCGCGGCACCGGAGCGGCGCTGCGCCGGCTCGAGGAAGTGCCCGACGACCTCGACCAGGTGCTCGCCGCACGCGCCGCCTGATCAAGCGCGCGCTCAGCCGAGGTAGCGCGCCTCGAGGTGGCGGCGCAAGTGCTGCGGGTTCAGCGTCTCGCCGCTGGCGCGCGTCGCCAGCTCGGCGGTGCTCCAGCGGCTGCCCTGCAACCAGATGTGCTCGCGCAACCAGTCGAACGCCGGCGCCAGATCGCCGCGCGCAATGCGCGCGTCGAGGTCGGGGTGCAGGCGGCGGATCGCCGCGAACCACTGCGCCGCGTACATTGCGCCGAGCGTGTAGCAGGGGAAGTAGCCGAACGCACCGTGGGTCCAGTGCACGTCCTGCAGGCAGCCGTCGCGGTAATTGCCGCGCGTGTCGATGCCGAGCAGCGACTGCATGCCCTCGTCCCATAGCGCGGGGATGTCGTCGGCCTCGATGCTGCCGGCGATCAGCTGCTTCTCGATGCCGTAGCGCAGGATCACATGCGCCGGGTAGGTCAGCTCGTCGGCATCGACGCGAACGAAGCCCGGCACCACGCGGGTCATCAGCCGGTGCAGGTTGCCGGGCTCGAACGCCGGCTGGTCGCCGAAGTGCCTGCGCAGCAGCGGCGCCAGCAAGCCGGCGAACGCGCGGCCGCGGCCGAGCTGCATCTCGAAGGCCAGGCTCTGGCTCTCGTGGATGCCCATCGAACGCGCCTGCGCCACCGGCTGGCCGAGCCAGACGCGCGGCAGGTTCTGCTCGTAGCGGGCGTGGCCGGTCTCGTGGATCGTGCCCATCAGGCTTTGCATCAGATCGTCTTCGCGGTAGCGCGTGGTCAGGCGCGTGTCCTCGGGCACGCCGCCGCTGAACGGGTGCGCGCTTTCGTCGAGGCGCCCGCCGTCGAAGTCGAACCCCAGCAGCGTCATCACGTCCAGGCTCAGCGCGCGCTGCGTCGCCTTCGGGAACGGGCCGACCGCATCGATCACCGCATCGCGCGCCTGGCGCTCGCGCACCTGCGCGACCAGCCCGGGCAACCACTGCTGCAGGTCGACGAACACGCGGTCGACCTCGGCGCTGGTCGTGCCGGGCTCGTACTGGTCCATCAGCGCGTCGTAGGGGGCGAGGCCGGTCTCGTCGGCCAGGCGCTGCGCGACCTCGCGGCCGAGCTTCAGGACCTCGCGGAAGTTGGCCAGGAAGCTGGCCCAGTCGTTGGCCGGCCGCTGCGCGCGCCACGCATGCTCGCAGCGCGCACCGGCCAGCGAGAGCTTCTCGACCAGCGCCTGCGGCAGCGCGTTCGCGCTGAGCCACTCGCGCCGGATCTCGCCGAGGTTGGCGCGCGCGAACGGGTCGATGTCTTCGCCGGCGGCGCGCCTGAGCAGTTCGGCCAGTTTCGGGTCGGTGCGCATGCGGTGCAGCAGCCCTTCCATCTCGGCCATCGCGTTGGCGCGTGCGGTGCTGCCCTTGCTCGGCATCATCGCGGCCTGATCCCAGCCGGCGATCGATTGCAGGTGCTGAAAGTGGTGCAACCGGGTCCAGATGCCGGTGAGTTGCTCGTACGCCGTGTTGTTCATCGTCTTGTTGCCTCGCATGGCCCCAACGGCCGTTCTCTTGAATCGGGAATCAGTGCACGTACTGCCCGGGCCAGAACCAGAGCATCGCGCTGGTCATCGTCACATAACGAGCCAGCTTGCCGATCGCCATGTAAAGAATGCAGGGCCAGAACGGCAGCTTGAGCCAGCCGGCTACGGCACACAACGGATCGCCGACGACCGGCAGCCACGACAACAGGCAGGCCTTCGTGCCCCAGCGCCTGAGCCAGCGCAGCGCGCGCGCGTTGGGCGGCTTGCGGTGGCTCACGCGCTCGTAGGCGGCCTCGGCGACATAGCCCATCCACCAGGTCACGGCGCCGCCGAGCGTGTTGCCGGCGCTTGCCACCAGCACGGCGGGCCAGAACATCTCGGGGTTCAGCTTGACCAGGCCGAACACGACGGGTTCCGAACCCATCGGCAGCAGCGTGGCCGAGATGAAGGCGACGACGAAGACCGTGCCCAGGCCGAATTTCGGCAGGGCCAGCAGCGCCAACATCGATTCGACCCATGCTTCCATCGCTGCGGATTATGGCCAGGGCCGGCCGACCCGCATTGCGCGATTTCACACGCCGCGCCGCCGCTATACTTCTGCCTCCTTTTTCAGCAACTCCCGCAGCACTCCGCCCCATGCAGATCGGCCACATCGCGCTCGCGAACCGGCTCTTCGCCGCCCCGATGGCCGGCGTCACGGACCGGCCGTTCCGCCAGCTCTGCAAGCGCCTGGGCGCCGGTTATGCGGTCAGCGAGATGGTGACCTCGCGGCGCGACCTGTGGTCCAGCCTGAAGACCAGCCGCCGCGCCGACCACGACGGCGAGTTCGCGCCGATCGCGGTGCAGATCGCCGGCACCGACGCGCAGATGATGGCCGACGCGGCCGCGTACAACATCGACCGCGGCGCGCAGATCATCGACATCAACATGGGCTGCCCGGCGAAGAAGGTGTGCAACAAGTGGGCCGGCTCGGCGCTGATGCAGGACGAGCCGCTGGCGCTGGCGATCATCGAGGCGGTGGTCGCGGCCTGCGCGCCGCGCAAGGTGCCGGTCACCTTGAAGATGCGCACCGGCTGGTGCGAGGCCGAGCGCAACGCGGTACGGCTGGCGCGCGCGGCCGAATCGGCCGGTGTCGCGATGGTCGCGGTGCACGGCCGCACGCGCGCGCAGGGCTACAAGGGCCTGGCCGAATACGACACGGTCAGCGCCGTGAAGGCCGCCTTGCGCATCCCGGTGGTCGCCAACGGCGACATCGACTCGCCGCAGAAGGCGCGTGACGTGCTCGCCGCCACCGGCGCCGACGCGATCATGATCGGTCGCGCGGCGCAGGGCCGGCCGTGGATCTTTCGCGAGATCGCCCACTTCCTCGCCACCGGCGAGCGCCTGGCCGCGCCGCCCGTCACCCAGGTCAGGGGCTGGCTGCTCGAGCACCTGCACGATCACTACGGCCTGTACGGCTGGGATGACGCCGGTGCCGGCGTGCGCAGCGCCCGCAAGCACATCGGCTGGGCGGTGCGCACGCTGCCCGGCGGCGAGGCGTTTCGCGCCCGCATGAACCTGCTCGAGAGTTGCGAGACGCAGGTGCAGGCGCTCGGCGAGTGGTTCGACGCGCTCGCCGACACGCACCACTTGCTGCCGCGCGCCGACGAAGCCGCGAACGATTTGCCGAGCGAGGAAGAACCAACCAAAAAGGTGGCATGAAGAAACCGACCCACATCGAAGAATGCATTCGCGACAGCCTCGAGACCTACTTCAAGGATCTGCGCGGCGTCGAACCGGCGGCCATGTACGAGATGATCCTCGGTGTGGTCGAGAAGCCGTTGCTGGACGTGGTGATGAAGCACGCCGACGGCAACCAGAGCCGCGCGGCCGAGTGGCTGGGTATCAACCGCAACACGCTGCGCCGCAAGTTGCTCGACCACAAGCTCATCAAATGACCAGCCGCCTCACCGCACTGCTGTCGGTCTCCGACAAGACCGGCGTGCTCGAGCTCGCGCGCGGGCTGGCCGCCCTCGGTGTGAATCTGCTCTCGACCGGCGGCACCGCGAAGCTGCTCGCCGACGCCGGCCTGCCGGTCACCGAGGTCGCCGATCACACCGGCTTCCCGGAAATGCTCGACGGCCGCGTCAAGACGCTGCACCCGACGATCCACGGCGGCCTGCTGGCGCGCCGCGATGTGCCCGCGCACATGGCCGCGCTGGCGACGCACGGCATCGCGACGATCGACTTGCTGGTCGTCAACCTCTACCCGTTCGAGGCCAGCGTCGCGAAAGCCGGCTGCACGCTCGAAGACGCGATCGAGAACATCGACATCGGCGGCCCGGCGATGGTGCGCTCGGCCGCGAAGAACTGGCAGGACGTGGCGGTGCTGACCGACTCTTCGCAGTACGCGCCGGTACTGGCCGAACTGAAGGCCGACGGCGCGCTCGGCGCGGCGACGAAGTTCGCGCTCGCGGTGGCCGCGTTCAACCGCATCTCGAACTACGACGCGGCGATCAGCGACTACCTGTCGTCGCTGCAGCCCGACGGCACGCGCACGCTGTTCCCGGCGCAGTTGAACCCGCGCTTCGTCAAGCTGCAGGATCTGCGCTACGGCGAGAACCCGCACCAGAGTGCCGCGTTCTACCGCGACCTGTACCCGGCGCCCGGTTCACTGGTCACGGCCACGCAGTTGCAAGGCAAGGAGCTCTCGTACAACAACATCGCCGACGCCGATGCGGCGTGGGAGTGCGTCAAGAGCTTCAGTCCTGACACGGATGGGCCGGCCTGCGTGATCGTCAAGCACGCCAACCCCTGCGGCGTCGCGCTCGGCGCGGACGCCGCCGAGGCTTACGGCAAGGCCTTCAAGACCGACCCGGCCTCGGCATTCGGCGGCATCATCGCGTTCAACTGCGAGCTCGACGGCGCGGCCGCGAAGGGGGTCGCGAAGCAGTTCGTCGAGGTGCTGATGGCGCCAGGCTTCACGCCCGAGGCGCTGGCGATCCTCGAGGCGAAGCCGAACACGCGCGTGCTGCAGATCGCCCTGCCCGCCGGCGGCGCCACCGACCGGGAGCGCAGTCGCAACGCACAGGACCTGAAGCGCGTCGGCTCGGGCCTGCTGATCCAGACCGCCGACAATCGCGTGATCACGCGCGCCGAGCTGAAGTGCGTGACGACATGCTGTGACAAAACATTTACCAGTAGGTGATATGGTGAAGATTGTGACCCGAAGTGGACGTGAAGTAACATCAAC
>JANXZN010000321.1 GCA_025355545.1 Rhizobacter sp. | reverse complement strand
CTCCAAGGTTCCCGCTCCAATGCCAACTTCCCGCGCAACCAGATCCAACGCCGCGCTCTCCGGTGGCAACAACCTCGCCACCGCTCTGTCCTTGAATGCCTGTCCGTATCGAGCCAATGTCTTCCTTCATCGCCGCCCCCGAGGTTGCTGTTCTATCGGGGCGACAACTATTCTGACGCGGGGGGGGGGGGGTTGAGTGCTTCGTCTTTCCGAAACAGCGACGCGCTCCCCATCGTCGTCTGGCACGATGACAGCGTTGCGTGCGCTAAGCTCGCGTCTCTGAGTTTTCTAGCTGTCCGGTTCGGTGATGCACCCTGTCGTTCTTAAGAATGTCACGCGTACGTATCGCCTCGACGCGGTCGACGTGCCCGCACTCGTCCAAATCGATTTGGTAATCCTGCCGGACCGATTCACCGTCATTTCAGGCCCATCAGGCAGTGGGAAAACAACACTGTTGAACCTGATCGGCTGCATCGACCGTCCCGACCACGGCACGATCATGGTCGGTGGACGGGCGGTGCAGACCCTTTCCGACGACGCGTTGTCGGACTTTCGGGCCCAACACCTGGGCTTCGTGTTCCAGAATTTCAATCTTCTTCCCGTGCTCACCGCGTTCGAAAATGTCGAGTACCCGCTGCTCCTGGCAGGCATGCCGCGACTGAAGCGGCGGAAACGCGTTGAAAAGCTTCTCGCGGCGGTCGGCTTGGCAGACTTTGCACCGCACAGGCCGGGGCAACTGTCCGGTGGCCAGCGACAGCGCGTGGCAATCGCGCGCGCGCTGGTGAGAAGGCCGCAACTGGTTCTCGCCGACGAACCGACGGCAAACCTCGACAGCAAGACCGGCGCCGAAATCATCGATCTGATGCGGCACATGCAGCAGCAACATCACGTCTCGTTCGTGTTCTCGTCGCACGATCCCAAGGTGCTGGACGAGGCCGACGACGCGGTTCACATCCAGGACGGGCGCATCTTATCGATCGAACGACGCCGCACGCCTGCCGCGGGGCGCGTGTGAATACGTTCTCGCTGGCATTGCGCAACCTGATGCGCAATCGTCGCCGCTCGCTGATGACGCTGTTCGCGATGGTTCTCGGACTGATGGCGGTCCTCCTGTTTGGTGGCTACATCAGGGATATCACGTATCGTCTGCAGTCCGACTACGTGCAGCGCACAGGGCACCTTCAAATCCAGCACAAGGGCTACTTTCTTTACGGCAGCGGCAATCCGGCCGCCTACGGGATGCGCAACTACGAGGCCATCATCGCCATCGTCAAAACCGATCCGGTCCTCGCGCCGATGGTGGCCGTCGCCACGCCGACGCTGCAGTTTGGCGGCATCGCCGGCAACTTCACCACGGGTGTGTCACGCACGATCTATGCGAGCGGCATAGTGGTCGACGACCAGAACCGCATGCGCGAGTGGGACGACTACGACTTTCGAGTGCCCAGCCGGCGCTTGACGCTGTCCGGTACTACAGCGGATTCCGCAGTGATTGGTATCGGCGTGGCACGCGTACTTCAGCTGTGCGCCGCACTGGATGTGCCGCACTGCCCGGCCTTCTCCGAGCCCGCGAGCGCGGCAAACGGCGCTGCCCTGCCTGACGACATCGCGGCACTCGCTACGTTGACGCAGGCAGATGGCCCCACCGGCAACATCGCTGCGCGGCCTCGCATCGAGATCCTTGCCGCGAACTCGCATGGGGCGCCCAATGTTGCGGGCGTCAATGTGGTGAGGGCGGAATTTCAGGGGGTCAAAGAACTCGACGACGTTTTCGTAGCGTTGCATTTGCCGCAAGCGCAAAAGTTGATCTTCGGCAATGATCCCCCTCAGGTGACCGCGATCGCGCTGCAACTGCGACACACCGCGCAAATGCCGCGGGCGCGGGCGCGGCTCGACCAAGTTCTCACGACGACATTGAAAGACGTTCCGCTTGAGATAGTCGACTTCGAGACGCTGAACCCGTTCTATGGCCAGACTCTCACGATGTTCGCCGCGATTTTTGGATTCATATCAGTACTGATTGGTGCGGTCGTGCTGTTCACGATCAGCAACACGATGAGCATGGCTGTCGTCGAGCGCACGGTCGAAATTGGAACCTTGCGCGCGATGGGTTTGAGGCGCCGGGGCATTCGGAGGATGTTCGTGGCCGAAGCGATCATGCTCGGCATGATTGGATCCCTGCTGGGCGTCACGATGACACTTGGCGCAGCCTGGACGATCGGCCAGCTGGGACTGACGTGGACGCCACCCGGTCGGATCGAACCCGTGCCATTGGCAGTGCGCGTCGCCGGCGAGCACCTGATGATGTGGGGCAGCGCCATCGGGCTGGTCGTCGTCGCATCGCTTTCCGCGATCTTGCCAGCGGCCCGAGCGTCACGAATGAACATCGTCGACGCACTCCGTCACGTGTGAATACCAGAGACCGATTCACGTGAAGTCTGCGCTCCTTGTGGCCGCGCTAGTTGCGTGGTTCTGCGTAGCGCACGGCGCGACCGACGCGACCGACGCCCAAGCCATCCTCGCCGCCAGCGACGCCGTGCGCAACCCCTCAAAGCCCTTCGGCGTCGTCGTGACGCTGATCGAGTACCGCAATCGCAAACAGGCCGATGGCAACACGCTGGAGGTCTACTCCAAGGCCGACAGCACCGGCGGTCACTACCGCAGCCTGATCCGCTTCGTCAATCCGCCGCGCGACGCCAACAAGCTGCTGCTGAAGAACGGCAACGATCTGTGGTTCTTCGACCCGGCCAGCAAGGCGAGCATTCGCCTGTCTCCTCAACAGCGCCTGCTCGGTCAGGCGGCGAATGGCGATGTGGTCACCGTCAATCTGGCCAAGGACTACAAGGCGGAGTTGCTCGGTGAAGAGGACGTGACCGACGGCGAACGCGTGAGCCGGCATTGCCACAAGCTTCGGCTCGCGGAGCTGTCGCCCGATGTGACCTACAACCACATCGACATGTGGATCGAGACCGGCTCGGCGCGGCCCGTCAAGGCGCATTTCTACGCCGAGAGCGGGCGCCTGCTCAAGACCGCGTACTACCGCAAGTTCCAGCCGCAACTCGGCACGGAGCGGCCGACCGAGATCGTCATCATCGACGGGCTCGATCCGAACTGGGTGACGGTGATGCGCTTTTCCGATTAGGCCTGGCGCGAGGTGCCGGAAGTCTGGCTGCAGCGCGACTACCTGCCGCGCTTCAAACCCGAGTAGCGCGTGCGCGTCCTGCTCCTGCTGCCGCTTCTGCTCCTTTTGCCGATG
>JANXZN010000317.1 GCA_025355545.1 Rhizobacter sp. | reverse complement strand
GTAACGGCTCGATTACACCGGAATGAGTGTTATCCCGCGGCGCGCTTCTGCAGGATCTCGAACGCCGGCAGCGTCTTGCCCTCCAGCACCTCGAGGAACGCACCCCCGCCGGTCGAGATGTAGCCCACCTCCTTCTCAATGCCGTATTTCGCGATCGCCGCCAGCGTGTCGCCGCCGCCGGCGATGCTGAACGCGCTCGACGCCGCGATCGCCCGCGCGATCGTCTCGGTGCCGCCGGCGAAGGCATCGAACTCGAACACGCCGACCGGCCCGTTCCAGACGATCGTGCCGGCCGCCATCAGCTGGTCGGCGAGCCGCTGCGCGGTCTGCGGGCCGATGTCGAGGATCAGATCGTCGGGCGCGACCTCGGCCGCGGCCTTCACGGTCGCGACCGCGTCGGCCTTGAACGCCTTTGCGGTCACCACGTCGGTCGGGATCGGCACCGCGGCGCCGCGCGCCTGCATCGCTGCGATCACCGCCTTCGCCTGGTCAAGCAGGCCGGGCTCGGCCAGGCTCTTGCCGATCGGCAGACCGGCGGCGAGCATGAAGGTGTTGGCGATGCCGCCGCCGACGATCAGCTGATCGACCTTCGATGCCAGCGCCTGCAGGATCGACAGCTTGGTCGAGACCTTGCTGCCCGCGACGATCGCCACCAGCGGCCGCCTCGGGTGCGCGAGCGCCTTCGTGATCGCGTCGATCTCGGCCGCGAGCAGCGGGCCGGCGCAGGCGACCTTCGCGTATTGCGCGATGCCGTAGGTCGAGGCCTCGGCGCGGTGCGCGGTGCCGAAGGCGTCGTGCACGAAGATGTCGCACAGCGCCGCCATCTTGCGCGCGAGCACGTCGTCGTTGTTCTTCTCGCCCAGGTTGACGCGGCAGTTCTCGAGCAGCACGAACTCACCCGGGTTCAGCGTCACTCCTTCGACCCAGTTCGCGCGCAGCGGCACCGCGCGGCCCATCAGTTCTGCGAGGCGCTGCGCGACCGGCGCGAGCGAGTCCTCGGGCTTGAACCGGCCCTCGGTCGGGCGCCCGAGGTGCGAGGTCACCATCACCGCGGCGCCGGCGTTCAGCGCCATCTCGATGCACGGGATCGACGCGCGCACGCGCGTGTCTTCGGTGATGCGGCCGGCAGCGTCGAGCGGCACGTTGAGATCGGCGCGGATGAACACGCGCCGGCCCTTCACCTGGCCTCGGGCGATGAGGTCTTCGAATCGGAGGACGTTCATGGTCGGTGCGATCGGGTTCGATGAAAAAAGGGGCGAGGCCGCGTCGCTCACCAGCCGAGGCCGACGCGCAGCGCGACCAGCACCAGCGTGCCGGTGACGATGGTGCCGAGGATGCCACGGCGCCAGAAGAAATAGGCGGTGGCGGCCAGCTCGCCGTAGATCCGCGCGTCCTCGAGGGTGGTGATCAGGTGGCCCTGCGTCATCACGACCTCGGGCGCGACGACCGCGGCGAGCGCGGCCAGCGGTGCATAGCGCAGGCCCTGTCGCAGCCAGTCCGGCAGCGGCAAATCGCGTTCGGGATACAGAAAGAAGCCACGCGTCGCGACCGTGATCAGCGCCAGGCCGACGATGGCCGGCACCATCTCCCAGTTATTCACGTGTTGTCCTCCACCGGCTTTGCCTCGGCCGGCGACACGTGGTCCAACAGCAGCCCGATCGCCACCGCCGCGGCGATCGCGACGACCACGTTGAGCTTCAGCGGCAGCGCCGCCGTCGCGACCGCCGCGGCGCAGGCTACACCGGCCGCGACCCAGCTGGCCCGATCGCCCAGCAGCGAATACATCAGCCCCAGCAGCGCCAGGATGCCGGCGAAGCCGAAGCCCCACTCGGTCGGGATCGCGTCGCCGAGCAGCAGGCCGGCCAGCGTCGGCAGTTGCCACGAGGGCCAGTTCGTCGCGACACCGCCCCAGAAATACGGCTCCTGCTCGGGCGCGGTCCGCGGCTCGCGAAAGCGTGCCATGAACACGACATAGTTCAGGTCGGCCGTGAAGTAGCCGCGCAGCATGCGCTGCCAACGCGGCAAATGCGCGAAGTACGGCCGCCACGGTGCGCTGAAGATCACGAAGCGCAGGTTCACGCACAGCGCGATCGCCCAGATCATCCACACCGGTGCGCCCGACACGAGCAGCGGCAGCGCCGCGAGCTGCGCGCTGCCGGCGAACACCAGCAGCGACATCAGGATCGAGATCTGCAGCGGCAGCCCGCTCTTGGCCATCGCCACGCCGGTCACCAGGCCCCAGGCGGCGATGCCGAGCGAGACGCCGACCATGTCGCGCGAGCCACGCGCGAATTCGGGGTGGCGCCAGATCGGGCGCGAGAACGTCACTCATGGAACGATTGTCCTATGAGTGCCCCAAGGCCGCCGCCAAGCGGCTGCCGTCCCCCGCGGGGATCAAGAAAAGTGGCGGAGCCACATTTCCTTGAGCCGCGAGCGAGACTCGGGCCAGCGCCGGGCCGCCCGAAGCGGCCTGAGCTCCCCTCGGGGACCGGCCGATGTACCCATCGGCCGAGGGGCGGTCATCTACTGCTTGCTGACGTTGCCGTGCCCGGCGATCGAGGTCTTCACCGCGGCGTCGCCCGCGTAGGTGACACGGCCGTTGCCGGCGATCGAGATGTTCAGGGTTTTGCGCGCGGTGACGTTCGCCTCGCCGCTGCCGGCCACGCTGACACTCACGTCGTTGGCCTCGAGCGCGCGCGCGTTGACGTCGCCGCTGCCCGAGATCGACACGCCGAGCTTGCCGGTGCGGCCGGCGAATTCGAGGTCGCCGCTGCCCGAGACCTTGGCGCTCAGGTCGTCGGTAGCGAGCTGTTTCAGCTTGACAGTGCCCGAGCCGCTCGTCGCGATCGTCAGCGCCGGCGTCGTCAGCGCATCGCTGACGACCTCGCCCGAGCCCGAGATCGACAGCGCGCGCAGCGTGATCAGGTCGATGGTCGCGACGATCGTGTTGTTGGTCGAGAAACTCGTGCCCTTCTTCATGCGCAGTTCCAGCGTCGGCACGCCGTTGCGGTCGAACACCTGGGTCTCGATCAGCGGCAGCAGGTTGTCGTCGGCGCGCAGCTCGACGCCTTCGCGTGCACCCTGGCGCAGCACCAGCTTCATCGACGAGCGCAGCTCGATCGCCTGGAAGCCGCTGACCTTGCGCGCCTCGGTCTGCAGCTTGCCGGAGCCGCTGACGCGGGTGAAGCCGCCGATGGGCAGCGTGAACCCGCCGTCGGCGGCGTGGGCGGTGGTCGACACGGCGGCACTCGCCGCGAACAGCAGGCCGGCGACGCGGCGCAGGATGGAACTGGAGGTCATGGGCGTCTCCCGGACGGGTGGCCAAACGCCACTGTGCCGCGGCCGGAGGAGCGCGTCACGCGCCGCGCGACGAGTTGCAGCAGCGCGCGACGAACCGCAGCGGCGGCGCCGCGGTCGGCGCGTTCAGGAGTCGTGCGGCTTGGCGCCGTCGCGCTCGCGCGGCTTGCCGATGTCGGCCTTCACGGCCGGCTTGTCGGCGGCCGGGCGCGGCGCGGCGGCCTCTTCGGTCTCGGCCACGGCCTTCGCGCCCGCCATCTTGGTGACGAGCTGCGGCGTGACCGGATCGGTCTTGTTCTCGCGCATGTAGTCGTTCATCTCGCGCCAGCCGGCGAACACGGCGGCCTTGTCGGCCTTTCGGTTCAGCGCGAAGCAGTCTTCGATGGCGCGCGCGGCGTTGCGGCAGGCGCCGCCGATGGCCTTGCCTTCGGCCTCGCGCGCGGCCGCCACCTTCTCGGGCGACTCGATGCCGAGCGCGCCGCCGAGCATGTCGCAGCCCGCCAGCAGGGTGCTGGCGAAGACGATGGCGATGAGGGCGCGGCGCGGCATGGGGATGAGTTCCGGATGGAGTTCTGCCGGATTTATCGGCCGGTGCCGGACCGACTTGAGTGCCCTCGTCGGCTCGGCGGGCGACCGGTCTCAATCCCGCGCCAGGGGGCTGCGGCGCGGCACCGGCAGGTCGATGCGGACCCGCGCCGGCGTCGCGCTCAGCCGGATCGCGTCGGCCGGCCCCGTGATCGCCCGCCCGTCGACCCACACCCGCGCATCCGCCGGCCACGGCCCCCGCAGCTCGATGCCGCCGGCGGGCCAGCTGCGCAGCGGCCGCAGCTCGAATTCGATGCGCCGGCGGCCACCCGCGGTGTGCGCGCGCGCCTGCCAGCTCAGCGCTCCATACGGCGTGCGCAGGTCCTGCACGCGCAGGCCCGGGCCGTCGAACCAGCGCAGCGGCACGCCGGCGACGAGCACCAGCGTGTGCTTGCCCTCGTCCTCGTAGGCGAACAGGTCCAGCGCCGAACGGATCTGGTCCGACGCGACCCATCCGTGCGGCATGTCGCCGAGAAAGCGCGGCTCGCGCGCATCGCGGAGCACGACCTCGGCCCACTGGTTCCAGCCGGCCGGTCGGCGGTCCCGGTAGAAGTAGGCCAGCGCCTGCAGCGCGCGCGCGCGCTCGCCCAGCCGCACCAGTGCGCCGACGTTGCGCCACTCGTAGGGCGTGTAGCCGCCGTCGCCGTGGCGCACGCCGGCGGCCTCGTCGGCACGGCGCGCCTCGAAGTCGCGCCAGTAGCGTTCGAAAGTGTTGCGCACGAGCGCATCGGGCAGCGTGCCGAGCAGCCCCCCGGGGCTGAGCGCGATGGTGCTCGAGGTCGGGTCGACATCGCCGCGGTCGGCGGCGCCGGGCAGCATGGTCAGGCCGAAGCGTCGCGTGCTGGCATCGATCGAGGCGCGTAGGTCGGCCAGGAACCCGTCGCGCTGCGCGGTGATGCGCCTGGCGTCGTCCGGCAGACCCAGTGCCTGCGCGAGCTCGACCGCGCTGCGGTAGCCGATCGCGGCCCAGAAGTCGTCCCAGTACGAATAGGCGGCCTGGTCGGAGTAGCCCTCGTGGCTGATCGACGGCGGCAGCAGGCCGAAGTAGGCGGCGCGTTCGGGCGTGCGGTTCGCCTGGCTGCGTTCGCTCTGGCGCAGGCCCTCCATGTGCTCGACCGCCGCGCGCACCTGCGGCCACAGCGCACGCACGCTCGCCTCGTCGTGCGTGTAGTGCCAGTAGTCGGCGACGGCGAACACGAACTCGCCGTCGCTGTCGTTCTCGGGCACCGGGTCGGCGCCGCGCGCGGTCGCGCAGCACGGCACCTTGCCGTTCTTGAACTGGAACGGCGCGAACCAGCGCAGGAAGTCGCGTGCCTCGTCCGCGTGGCCCAGCCGCAGCAGCGCCGACGAGCTCAGCGCGCCGTCGCGGATCCACGAGCGCGCATACGCGCGTGCGCCGGGCTGCAGCGCCGGCCCGCTGCGGTTGACGAGGATGTGGCCGAGCGCGCTGCGCAGCGTGCGCGCGATGTCGGCGACCTCGTGCGGGCCGCTGATGCGCACTCGGTCGAGGCGCTCGCGCCAGTGCGCGCCGACACGTTGCTGCTCGCGGGCGACCTGGCCCATCGTCGGCGGCGACGGCGTGCCGCTGACCGGCAGCGCGACCGCGATCTCGCGCCGTTCGCCCGGCGCGAGGCGCAGCTCGTAGCGCAGAACGCCGCTGGCGAACTTGGACGTATCGTCGACGCGTTGCGGCGCGGTCGTGGCCGCGCCGTCGTGCAGCCAGTCGCCGACCGGCCCGGCCGCGAGCGGCTCCAGTTGGACGCCGCTCGGCGCGATCAGCGGCTGCAGGCGCACCACACCATCGACCGCGAGTGCGCGTCCGTCCCACGCGATCGCGGCGATCTCGCTCGCCCCGCCGGGATGCGCGAGGAACTGCGTCGGCGGGTTCGCCTGGAACGGCCGCCACGCCAGAGCGAGCGTGACCGCGCGCGTGCGTCTGCCCGCGTTGCGCAGCGTGTAGCGCGCCAGCGCCTGCGCCGCGTCGGGGGTGCCGGCGCCGAAGGCCTCGATGTCGAGCGCGAGCTCGCCCACGCGCCAGTGCACCGCCGGCATCGGCAGGTCGCCGTCGCGCAGGCCGTGCGTGATGCGTGCGTCGACCCACGTGAGCACACGCCCGTCGACGACCAAAAACGGCTCGAGCGCACCGACCCCGGGCAGCGGTTCGAGCACGCCGTCTTCGCTCAGCAGCGACGCGGTGCGCCCGCCGTCTACACCGAGTACGGTCCAGTACGACTGCTCGCCGCGGTAGGCGCGCGGGTAGGCGCCGCGCGGCGCCGCCTTCGCGAGCTGCGTGAAGAACGCGTTCGCGCTGGTCGCATCGCGCGGCTCGATCGCGGCGAGCGCCGCCGGCGGCCCGGCCGAGGCCTGCGGCACGACACGCACGAAGCGCGCTTCGGATTCCGGCAGCCACTGCATCTGCACGTCGCCACGCGCGCGCACGACCTCGCGCACGCGCTTCCACTGAGTGCCGTCGTCGGACAGCTCGATCGCGTAGCGCGCGGCGGCGGCCCCGGCGCGCCAGTGCAGCGCGAGCGCGCCGAACTCGCGCGGCAGGCCGAAGTCGACGCCGAGCGCGTCGGCCGCCATCTTCGCTGGTGGCACAGGCGGCGCTTCGCGCGGCAGCTCGCGCAGGGTCAGCCGGTCGAAGCAGGCGCTGCCTTTGCCGGCGCCGCTGCCGGAGGCGATCACCAATTCGACCGACGCGCTGCGGCGCAGCATGCGATCGGCAGTCGGCCCCCAGGCGAACTCGATCTGGCGCTGGCGGAACTTCAGCGCCTGCCATTGCGCCGGGAAGCGGAACTCGGGGCGCTGGCCCCACCAGACGTTCGCGCCGCTCGCGTCGACGAGCTTGAACTGGAACGCGTTCGGCAAGGTCTCGCCGCGCACGTTCAGCGTGAATTCGTAGCGCGGCGGGAACACGATCGGCAGCGCGCGCTGCGCGGTGACGTAGCCGGTGACGCGGCCGAAGTCGTAGTCGACGCACAGCGCGCGGCCGTGCGGGCCGTCGGCGGCGCGCATCGCGGCCTTGACGTCGTCGCTGGCGCTGACGCTCCAGGCCGAGAGATCGGCGAAGTCGTCGAGCACGCGGTCCTGCGCCTGCACCGGCAGCCTCGCCGCAGCGATGGCGAGCACGAGCGCAAGGCGGGCGCACCGCGTCATCCCTTCAAGCTCCCGGCCATCAACCCGGCCATGTAGTGGCGCTGCAGCGCCACGAACAAGACCAGCACCGGCAGCACCGTGACGACCGAGCCGGCCATCATCAGCTCGTTGTCCTGCACGTGTTCGCGCGACAGCCCGGCGAGCGCGACCGGCAGCGTGTGCAGCGAATCGTCGGTCAACACGATCAGCGGCCACATGAAGTCGTTCCAGCTGCCGAGAAAACTGAAGATCGCCAAGGTCGCGAGCACCGGCGTCAGCAGCGGCACGACGATGGTCAGGAAGATGCGGAACTCGTGTGCGCCGTCGATGCGCGCGGCCTCGAGCAGGTCGTCGGGGATGCCGCGCGCGAACTGGCGCACCAGGAAGATGCCGAACACGCTCGCCATCATCGGCACGACCGCGCCGCCGTAGCTGTTGATCAGGCCCAGCGGCTTGAGCATCAGGAACAGCGGCAGCATCGCGACCTGGCCCGGGATCACGAGCGCGCCCAGCAAGGTCCTGAAGATCGCATCGCGCCCGCGGAAGCGCAGCTTCGCGAACGCGTAGCCCGCCATCACGTTGAAGCTGACCGAGATCGAGGTCGCGAGCAGCGCCAGCCCCAAGCTGTTCAGCAGGTAATGCCCCATGCCGATGCTGCCGAAGAGCTGACGGTAGTTGGCCAGCGTCACGGTCGAGGGCAGCAAGGGCGTCGGCAAGGTGCTCGATGCGCCGGCCGGCATGAACGAGACCGAGACCATCCACAGCAGCGGGAACAGGCTCGCCGCCGCGAGGCCTGCGAGCAGGCCGTTCACCACCCAGACAGCGAGACGCGGATTCATACGCGCCCCTGCGGATCGCGATCGAAGCGCAGCAGCCCCCAGCTCACCGCAAAGATCACGACGAACAGCAGGAACGCGACCGCACTCGCGTTGCCCAGGTTCCACCAGCGGAAGCCCTCTTCGTACATGAAGTACAGCACGCTGACGGTGCTGCGCAGCGGCCCGCCCTGCGTCATCACGTAGGGTTCGGCGAAGAGCTGGAAGTAGCCCGAGATCGTCATGATCGCGACCATCACGAGCGTCGGCGTCAGCATCGGGAAGGTCAGGTCGACGAACTGGCGGAACGTGCCGGCGCCGTCGACCCGCGCCGATTCGTAGAGCTCGCGCGGCACCGCCTGCAGCGCGGCGAGCAGGATGATCATGTTGTAGCCGAAGTTCTTCCACGCCGCGAACAGGATGATCGCCGGCATGGACCAGTGCGGGTTGCCGAGCCAGTCGATCGGGTCGACGCCGAGCGCTGCCAGCCCCTGGTTGATCAGGCCGTAGCGGGTGTGCAGCAGGTAGCGCCAGATCACCGCGACCGCGACCACCGTCGTGACCACCGGCGCGAACAGCGCGGTGCGAAACAGTGGCTGCCACTTCGCGACGCGCGCGTTCAGCAGCAGCGCCGCGCCCAGCGACAGACCGATCGACACCGGCACGCCGACCGCGACGAAGTAGAAGGTGTTGCCCAATGCCTGCCAGAACAGCGGCGTGCGCAGCAGCCGCGCGTAGTTGTGCAGGCCGACGAAGCGCAAGGTCGACAGGTCGGCGAGCGCGTAGAGATCGAAGTCGGTCAGGCTGAGCAGCAGGCCGGCCGCGACCGGCAGCGCGAAGAAGACGAAGATCACGACCAGCGCCGGCGCCGCGAGCGCCCAGCCGATGAAGCGAGCCCCTCGCCCGGCGAATACGCCGGACGATCCCCCGAGGGGATGCGGGCCGGCTTGGGAGCGGCCCGACGCTCGGCCCGCGCGCTTCAGCTTCATCGCGGCACCTCCGCGACACGCGCGCGCACGCGCAGCCAGCGCCGCTTCTCGAGCAGCGCATCGACCCAGGCATCGAGCTGCGCGGTCGCGGCCGCCGCGCCCTGGGTGCGCTGCACGACACGCTCCGCGGTGAGCTGCATCTCCTGGAAGATGCGCTCCCACTCCGGGATCTTCGGCGCCGCGCGCACACGCTCGAGCTGCTGCGCGAAGGCCTGTGACGGCGCGTCGTCGGCGAGCGCCGGTGCGCGCCACGCGCTGCGGCGCGGCGGCAGGTCGCCGGTCAGCGCGTGGAAGCGCTGCATCGTCGCGGGTTCGCTGAGAAATTCGATCAGCTTCCAGGCCGCGTCCTGGCGTGGCGAGCGCCTGAACATCACCAGGCTCGATCCGCCCGCAGTCGAGACCCCCGGCCCGTCGGGCCCGGGCAGCGGCGCGGTCGCCCAGTCGTTCTGGCGCTCGCGCGGCAGACGCCGCCGGAACTCGCCGATGTTCCACGGCCCGCTGACGTAGAACGTGAACAGGCCGCGCGCGAACTCGTCCCAGACGTTCGAGATCTGCGTGTTGGTCGCCAAGGGCGCGAGGCCCTCGTGGAAGATGCCGGCATAGAAGTCGAGCGCGCGCCGGAACGCGGGCTTTGAAAATGCGCCGCGCGTGTCGTCGTCGGCGAGCAGCGCCCCTTGCTGCAGCGCGAACGCGAACAGCGGGTCGGGTTCGTTCAGCGGCAGCAGCGCACCGAAGCCGCGGCCCGCGCCGCGCCGCGTGACCGCGCGCATCGCATCCAGCCACTCGGCCCACGATTGCGGCGCGCGCTCGACGCCGGCGGCGCGCAGCAGATCGCTGCGGTAGAACAGCAGCCGCGTGTCGACATACCAGGGCAACCCGAACAGCTGCGTGCCGTGCGACGTGGGCATCAGGTTGGTGTCGAGGATGCCGGCGAAGTAGTCGCCGCGCTGCAGGTTCGAGCCAGTGACCCGCGCATCGAGCGGCTCCAAGGCGTCGAGGGCGACGAACTCGGGCAGCCAGGTGTTGCCAAGCTGGCACAGGTCGGGCAGCGAATCGCCGGCGTAGGCGGTCAGCAGCTTCTCGTGCGCCGCGGTCCAGGGCAGTTGCTGCACGCGCACCTGCACACCGGGGTGGCGCGCGCCGAACTCGGGCAGCAGTTCGGCGACGACCTCGGCCTCGCGGCCCATGGCCCAGAAGTTCAACGGGCCGCGCGGATCGTCGCGCCGGCCGCAGCCGGCCAGCGTGCCGGTGCCGCCCAACGCAAGCGCGCCCAGACCCTTCAGCGCGCCGCGTCGCAACATCGTCATGAGCGCGCTTGGCCGCGCCGCGCGCGCATCAGCTGGTCTTCGTGAGCCAGCCGCCGGTGAAGCCGGCGCGCTCGAGCCCGCGCCGGATCGGCACGCACTTGCGCATGTCGTCCCAGACGAGCTCGTTGCGGTAGTTGCCGATCATCGCCAGGATCGGGCCCTGGTCGATGCCGAGGTAGTCGCTCGCGATCCAGCCGAAACCGGGGTCGACACGGCCATCGCCGAGCTTGACGTCGGTCGCGGTGAAGCTGCGGTTGAACGAATCGAGGTAGCCGTACCTGGAATAAATGTAGAAGCCGTAGCGGGCATGCATCTCCTCGACCGCCGGGATCACGATCTCCGGCGCGAACGGCAGCGACGACACCGCCGCGGTCGGCGCGATCGTGCCGTCGTCGACGGTGTGGGCGCGCCCGGCGCCGCGTGCCGAGTAGTCGAGAAAGCTGCGCCTGCGCCCGCTGCGATCGACCTCGCGCATCTTGCCCGGGCCGTCGCAGGCGGTGAAGCCCCAGACGTTGGCGCCGTACTCGAACCAGCCGTTCGGATTCGCGATCGCGTAGGCGCGCTGCGCGTAGACGGCGCGGCGCGTGTTCTCGAAGTAGTCGATGCCGCGCTGGCGCATGGTCGCGTCCTGCAGGCCGCGGAAGTCGATCCAGACGTGCGAGTACTGGTGCCCGAACAGTGGCGCGAAGCTCAGATGCTCGTAGCCCATGAAACGGCCCCAGGTGCCGCGATAGCTTTCGGTCCAGGCGCTCCACGCGCCCTCGTCGACCGAGTGCGTCGGCGAGCCCAGCGCGAGCAGCACGACCAGCATCGCCTCGTTGTAGCCGTTCCAGTCGTGCGGGATGAACTGTTGCTCGGGGCTCCAGCCCATGCTGATCAACTGGCCGCGCACCTGCGCCCATTTCCAGTCGACGCGCCAGTAGATCTGGTCGACCGCGTCGCGGATCGCGACCTCGTCCGGGTGCTCGCCGTCGAAGAAGGCCTGCGCGTGCAGCATGCCGCCGATCAGCAGCGCGGTGTCGACCGTCGAGAGCTCGCTTTTCGGCGCGCGCAGCCCGGTCTTCATGTCCAGGTAGTGGTAGAAGAATCCCTTGTGGCCGGCGATGCCGCGCGGCTGCGGGCCCTGCGGTGCAGTGCGGAAGAAGCGCACCGTGGTCAGCACCCGCTCGCGGGCCTGCTCGCGCGTGACGAAGCCGCGATCGGCGCCGATCACGTAGGCCGTCAGCGCGAAGCCGATCGCCGCGATGCTGGCCGGCGCCGGGCTGGGATAGCGGTCGGGCACCATGCCGTTGGCCGGGTTCGCGGTCGACCAGAAGAAGTCGAAGGTGCGGCGCTCGATGTCTTCGAAGAGCGGCGGCAGGGCAGTGCGCGCCGCGATCGCCGGCGGCTCGATCGGCAGCGCGGCGCCCGACGCGGCGTCGACCGCGCTCGTGTCGTAGACCGGATTGGTCTGCCGCAGCAGCGTCTGCAGCGGCGTGCAACCGGCCAGCGGGCCCAGGAAGGCTGCGCCACCCCAGCTGAGCAGGCGGCGTCGGGTGAGGTCAGGCATGAGCGCAGGGGTTTGCTTGGCATCGGGCGAGCGCCGGGGTGACGGCTCGCCCGATTCAGGTTGGCCCGAGTGTGCCGGGTGCGCGAGTCAGAACGAGTAACGCATCGAAAGTTTCACCGTGCGCATCGGTATCGAGCCTGCAAGCGCGAGCATCGCGGCGGCCGCGAGAGCGCGGATCTGGAAGCTGGGGTCTTGTCTCATGGGGTCGGCCTCTGTTGAGTAAAAGCTCTGTGGTGGAAGGGCCGCGGTTCGGCATCTCCGGCTCGCCGGGAACCGCGGGCGAAAGACGCTAGTGTAGTGTTGCATTCTGTTTAGAACTTAAGCGGCTATTCGCTCGGATGACCTTCTGCAGGATGTCGGCAGCGCTCTTGGTCCAGATGAACGGCTTGGGCTTGGTGTTGTGATGGGCGACGTACTCATCAATGGCG
>JANXZN010000309.1 GCA_025355545.1 Rhizobacter sp. | reverse complement strand
GGGGGTTCTCATCGACCGATCACGCTCAATACACCCCGAGCGCCACGCAATGACAGTCAAGACACTCGTTGACCCCGGAAAACAGCGTCAAGATGGCCCATCAGGCCATACAGTGGTCGATGCGTGAAATATGCGGGCTAGCGCGCTGCGCGCGGGCGCGCAGCTAGCCCATCGAGGGCGCCGCTGCCCGCGGCCCCGGCCGATGCACGGCCTGCACGGATCGAGCCGATCACCCAAAGGCGCTGAGCGCCCGTTGCGCGGTCCTGCGCCTACTGCTGGATCGCGCCGAGAAAATCCGTCTTGCCGAGCTCGACACCGCTGTGGCGCAACAGCGCGTAGGTGGTCGACATGTGGAAGAAGAAGTTCGGCAACGCGAAGTGCTTCAGGTAAGCCTCGCCCTTCAGGGTCAGCGGGCCGGCGCGGCGCGGGATGGTCACGTCCTTGTCTTCGGTGCCCTCGATCTTGGCCGCGGGCACCGACGTGATGAACGCGCTGGTGGCGCGCAGCCGTTCGCGCAATTCGGCCAGCGTGGCTTCGGTGTCGTCGAACTTCGGCGCCTCAACCTCGGCGAGCCGCGCGATCGCGAACTTCGCGCCATCGCAGGCGATCTGGATCTGGTTCCTGAACGGCAGCATGTCGGGCGCCAGGCGCGTGCCGAGGTACACCACCGAGTCGAACTTCTTCGCCTGCGCGTGCGCGTCGGCCTTCTCGAGCCAGTGGCCGCAGTTTTCGAGCATGCGAACGAAGATCGGCACGCTGGCCGAGTACATGGTGATGGGCATGGGGTCGTCTCCGGGAATCGTTGATCGAAACCGAGCATGCTAGCGGCGTTCGCCGAGGCGTGCACAATCACTGCGACCGCACAGACCCGCGAGACGACCCGATCCCCGTGAACATCATCATCCTCGACGACTATCAAGACGCGGTGCGCAAGCTCAAGTGCGCCAGCGCAATGGAGCAGCTCAACGCGAAGGTCTTCACGAACACCGTCAAGGGCATCGGCCAGCTGTCGGTGCGGCTGCGCGATGCCGAGGTGCTGGTGCCGATCCGCGAACGCACCCAGTTCCCGAAGCAACTGCTCGAAAAGCTCCCCAAGCTCAAGCTGATCTCGCAGACCGGCAAGGCCGGCCCGCACATCGATGTCGAGACCTGCACGCGCATGGGCATCGCGGTGGCCGAGGGCGTCGGCTCGCCGGTCGCGCCGGCCGAGCTGACCTGGGCCCTGATCATGGCGGCGATGCGGCGCCTGCCGCAGTACATCGGCAACTTGAAGCACGGCGCATGGCAGCAGTCGGGGCTGAAAGCCTCGTCGATGCCGGCGAACTTCGGTGTCGGCATGGTCCTGAAGGGCAAGACGCTGGGGATCTGGGGCTACGGCAAGATCGGCCAACTGGTCGCCGGCTACGGCCGCGCATTCGGCATGCAGATCACGGTCTGGGGCAGCGACTCGGCACGCGAGCGCGCTGCCAAGGACGGCTGCGTGGCCGCGCCGAGTTGCGAGGCCTTCTTCGAGGCCTGCGACGTGCTCTCGCTGCACCTGCGGCTGCACGACAGCACGCGCGGCGTCGTCAAGCTCGATGCGCTGTCGCGCATGAAGCCGACGGCGCTGCTGGTCAACACCTCGCGCGCCGAGCTGATCGAGGAAGGCGCGCTGGTCTCGGCGCTGAACCGCGGCCGCCCCGGCATGGCGGCGGTCGACGTGTTCGAGAGCGAGCCGATCCTGCAGGGTCACCCGCTGCTGCGGCTCGAGAACGCGGTCTGCACGCCGCACATCGGCTATGTCGAGCAGGACAGCTACGAGTTCTACTTCCGCGCCGCGTTCGACAACGTGGTGAACTTCATCAACGGCACGCCGACGAACATCCTGAACCCCGAGGCCTTGCGAGTGCTTCGATGACGGCAGCGGCGCCGCTGCGCGGCGGCGTTCGTTGGGCGCTAATGTTCGGCAACTTCGTGATCGGCTGCGGCGTGATGTCGCCCGCCGGCACGCTCAACGACATCGCGCGCTCGCTCGAGGTCTCGGTCGCGGTGGCCGGCCAGCTGATCGCGATCGCGGCGGCGACGATGGCCTTCGGCGCGCCGCTGCTGGCCGGCTGGGTCGCCGGCTTCGACCGCCGCCGCCTGCTCGCACTGGCGCTGCTCTGGTACGGCGCCGGCCACGTGCTCAGCGCGCTGATGCCGAGCTACGCGGCGTTGTGGCCGGTGCGCGCCGTCACGATGCTGGCCGCCGCGGTGTTCACGCCGCAGGCCGCCGCGGCGGTCGGCTTCATGGCGCCGGTGCACGAGCGCGGGCGCGCGATCACCTTCATTTTCCTGGGCTGGTCGGTGGCCTCGGTGCTCGGGCTGCCGATGTCGGCCTGGATCGGCGAGACCTTCGGCTGGGGCGTCGCGTTCGACACGATCGGCGTGCTCGCGCTGCTGGCCGCCGGCTGGGTCTACGCGGTGATGCCTGACGACGTGCGCCCCGCCGCGCTGTCGCTGCGCGCCTGGAAGGACGTGCTGACGAATCCGGTGCTGATGGCGATGGTGCTGGTCACCGCGCTGTCGGGTGCCGGTCAGTTCACGCTGTTCACGTATTTCGCGCCGTACTACAAGCATGCGCTCGGCGCCAGCACCGGGCAGATCACGCTGCTGCTGATGTGGTTCGGCGCATTCGGCCTGGTCGGCAACGTCGTGCTGACGCGCGTGATCGACCGGGTCGGGCCGAACCGGGCCGTCGCGGTGACCTTGGCGCTGATCGCGCTGTCGCTGCTGGCCTGGCCGCTCGGCGCCTCGCTCGCGAGCATGGCGGTCGTGCTGGTGCCGTGGGCGCTGGGCTGCTTCTCGTCGAACTCGACCCAGCAGGCGCGCCTCGGGCTGGCCGCACCTGCGCTGGCCCCGGCCCTGCTTGCGCTGCGTAATGGGGTGCTGCCCGGCCTCGCCTCCTGCGCGATCCTCACCGCGCTATGGTTTGGCGCGCGCGAGCTCGACCTGGTGCCGCCGGTTGCCCCG
>JANXZN010000308.1 GCA_025355545.1 Rhizobacter sp. | reverse complement strand
CACCGCGCGGTCGGGCCGACGGACCACCGCGCGCGATGATCATCGATTCCTGGTTTGACAACTATGTCGGCGTGGTGATGTTGGTGCGCATCGTCGATGGCCTGCTCAGGAAGGGCGACCGCATCCGCATGATGGCCACGGACACGGTCTACCCGCTCGAGCAGCTCGGCGTGTTCACTCCCAAGTCGGTACCGCGCAATGAGCTCAAGGCCGGTGAGGTGGGCTTCTTGATCGCCGGCATCAAGGAACTGCAGGCCGCGAAGGTCGGCGACACCATCACGCTCGAGAAGAAGCTGCCCAACAACAAGGGCGTCGCGCTGGAGGCGCTGCCGGGCTTCAAGGAGATTCAGCCGCAGGTGTTCGCGGGCCTGTTCCCGACCGAGGCGAGTGAATACGACCAGCTGCGCGACGCGCTCGAGAAGCTCAAGCTCAACGACTCGTCGCTGCGCTACGAGCCCGAGGTCAGCCAGGCGCTGGGCTTCGGGTTTCGCTGCGGCTTTCTCGGCCTGCTGCACATGGAGATCGTCCAGGAGCGCCTCGAACGCGAATTCGACCAGGACCTGATCACGACCGCGCCGTCGGTGGTCTACCAGGTCGAGCTCGGCGACAAGACCGTGATCCAGGTCGACAACCCGTCGAAGATGCCCGATCTCGGCCGCATCGACGAGATCCGCGAGCCGATCGTCACGATGCGCCTGTACATGCCGCAGGACTGCGTCGGCCCGGTGATGACGCTGGCGAATCAGAAGCGCGGCACCCAGATCAACATGGCCTACCACGGCCGCCAGGTCATGCTGACCTACGAGATGCCGCTGGCCGAAATCGTGCTCGATTTCTTCGACAAGCTCAAGAGCGTGTCGCGCGGCTACGCGTCGATGGACTACGAATTCAAGGAATACCGGGCCGCGGATGTCGTCAAGGTCGACATCCTGCTCAACGGCGACAGGGTCGACGCCCTGTCGATCATCGTGCACCGCAGCCAGAGCCAGTTCCGCAGCCGCGCGGTCGTCGCGAAGATGCGCGAGCTGATCTCGCGCCAGCAGTACGACGTCGCGATCCAGGCTGCGATCGGGGCCAACATCATCGCGCGTGAGACAATCAAAGCGCTGCGCAAGAACGTGATTGCCAAGTGCTACGGTGGCGACATCACCCGCAAGCGCAAGCTCCTCGAAAAACAAAAGGCCGGCAAGAAACGCATGAAGCAGATCGGCTCTGTCGAAGTGCCACAAGAAGCTTTCCTGGCCATCCTCCAGGTGGACGATTGATGGGTGCTTTGACCGGTGTGCTGTATGGCCTGCTCGCGGTTTTTCTCGGTGGCTGGTATTTCGGCAAGTGGAGCGGGAATTTCTCGCTGCTTCTGCTGATCCTGACCTTCGTCACGTTCGCGTACTGGCTTGCCGAACGCTTCGTGTTCGCGCCGCGCCGCGCGGCCGCTGCCGCCACGCTCGAACAGCAGGACCTGGCGCGCCGCACGAAACTCGCGCAGCAAGGCATCACCAAGGTCGACGACAACGTCGCCCAGGCGCGCGAAACGCTGCTGATGCAGCCCTGGTGGCTCGACTGGACCGCCGGCCTGTTCCCGGTGATCCTGGTCGTGTTCCTGCTGCGCTCGTTCCTGTTCGAGCCGTTCAAGATCCCGAGCGGCTCGATGATCCCGACGCTGCTGATCGGCGACCTGATCCTGGTCAACAAGTACCACTACGGCGTGCGCCTGCCGGTGATCAACAAGAAGATCGTCGCCAACCACGACCCGCAGCGCGGCGACGTGATGGTGTTCCGCTACCCCAAGGACACCAGCGTCGACTACATCAAGCGCGTCGTCGGCGTGCCGGGCGACGAGATCTCGTTCCGCAACCAGCAGCTGTTCGTGAACGGCGTCGCCGCGCCGATGGAGCAGACGCCGGCCCCCGGCTTCTACGACGAGGATCAGCGCCAGTACTACCCCGAATTCACCGAAAAGCTCGGCAGTGTCGAACACAAGATCCTGCTGAACCTGCGCAGTCAGCCGTTCTACGGGCCGGCAGACAAAATCGCCTTCCCGTTCCGTGAGAACTGTCGTTACAGTGCCGAGGGCGTGACCTGCAAGGTCCCGCCGGGAAACTACTTCATGATGGGCGACAACCGCGACAACTCCCAGGATTCACGCTTTTGGGGTTTCGTGCCCGACGAAAACATCGTCGGCAAGGCATTCTTCGTGTGGATGAATTTCGGCAACTTGAAGCGCATCGGCAGGTTCCAGTGAGAACCGGCCGGTCGCATAGCCAGGAGCTTCGAGCATGAGGGTTCAGCGTCAATCGGCACGGTGCGGGCAGCGTGGGATCACGCTCTTCGGTCTGCTGTTCTGGGCCATCGTCGTCGGCTTCGTCGCGTTGATCGTGATGAAGGTCCTGCCGACGATGAACGAGTACTTCACGATCCAGAAGGCCGTCAACAAGATCGCGCAGGAGGGCGGCACGACCGTGCCCGAGATCCGCGCCGCGTTCGAGCGAACCAAGGACATCGAGTACTCGATCTCGTCGATCTCTGCCAAGGACCTGAAAATCACCAAAGAGAACGACAAGGTCGTGATCAGCTTCGCCTACGACAAGGAGATCGAGCTGATGAGCCCGGTGTTCCTGCTGATCAAGTACGAGGGCCGCTCGAAGTAGGCTGCCCGCACCGATGATGGACACCCGCCTCGAGGCCCTGCAACGGCGCATCGGCCATCGCTTCGACGATGCGCTTCTGCTGAGCCGTGCGCTGACGCACCGCAGCTTCGGCGCCGACCACAACGAGCGACTCGAATTTCTCGGCGACGCGGTGCTGAGCCTGGTGATCTCGGGCCTGCTGTTCGAGCGCTTCGCCGGTTCCGACGAGGGCGACCTGACCCGCGTGCGCGCCCACCTCGTGCGCGAGGAAAGCCTGCACCGCGTCGCACTGCAGCTGGCCCTGCCCGACGTGCTCAGGCTCGGCGACGGCGAGGCCCGCGGCGGCGGCGCACAGCGCGCGTCGATCCTTGCCGATGCGCTGGAGGCGCTGATCGGCGCGACCTTTCTCGACGGCGGCTTCGGCGCCGCGCGCACGGTGGTCGACGGCCTGTTCGGCGAAATCATCGCGACCACCGATGTGGCGAGCTGGTCCAAGGACGCGAAGACCGAACTCCAGGAATGGCTGCAGGCACGCCGCCTGCCGGTGCCGACCTACCGCATCGCCGCCACGCGCGGGCAGGCGCACGCGCAGACCTTCGAGGTCGAGTGCGTGGTGCCGGCGCTGAACCTGGTCGAGCAGGGCGTCGGCCGCTCGCGCCGCGTCGCCGAGCAGGAGGCCGCGCGTCGCATGCTGGACGCGCTGAAGCGCAGCGACAAGCCCGGCGGCCCGCTCCAGTCCTGAACCGCATGAGCGCCGACACCGACACCTCTGCCGACGAAGCCCGGCCGCCGGCACAGCGCTGCGGCCTGGTTGCGATCGTCGGGCGTCCGAACGTCGGCAAGTCGACCTTGCTGAACGCGCTGGTCGGGCAGAAGGTCAGCATCACTTCGGCGAAGGCGCAGACCACGCGGCACCGCATCACCGGCATCCGCAGCGTGGCCGACGCGCAGTTCGTGTTCGTCGACACGCCGGGCTTCCAGACCAAGCACAACGCGGCACTGAACCGCACCCTGAACCGCACCGTGCAGGGTGTGCTGGGCGATGTCGACGTGGTGCTTTTCGTCGTCGAAGCCGGCCGCTTCGGCCTGGACGACGCCAAGGTTCTGGCGCTGATACCGCCCGGCAAGCCGGTCTTCCTGATCGCCAACAAGCTCGACACGGTGCTGCGCCGTGCCGACCTCGCGCCCTGGCTCAAGGGCATGCAGGAGCGCCACGCGTTCGCCGAATTCGTGCCGCTGTCGGCGAAGAAGGACGCCGACGTGCAGCGCCTGCTCGGCATCGTCAGGCCCTATCTGCCGGAGCAGACCTGGTTCTACGATGCCGACACGCTGACCGACCGCAGCGAGAAATTTCTCGCCAGCGAGATCATCCGCGAAAAGCTGTTCCGACTGACGGGCGACGAACTGCCCTATACCTCGACCGTGGTGATCGACAAGTTCGAGGAAGAAGGCAATCTGCGCCGGATCTCGGCCAGCATCGTCGTCGAGCGCGACTCGCACAAGGGCATGGTGATCGGCAACGGCGGCGAGCGCCTCAAGCGCATCGGCTCCGAGGCGCGCCAGGAGCTCGAAACGCTGATGGACGCCAAGGTGTTCATCGAGCTGTGGGTCAAGGTTCGCTCGGGCTGGGCAGACGACGAAGCGCACCTGCGTTCCTACGGCTACGAATGACGACCCCAAGGCGTCTTCGGCGCCGGCCCCCGGCGGACGCTCAGGCCGCTTGGGGCGGCCCGGCGCTGGCCTGAGGTCTGTTCAGATGGCGACGCGCTCGCCCCGCCATGCCGCGCCGCTTGCGGCCTACGTGCTGCATCGCTACGACTGGAGCGAGTCGAGCCTGATCCTCGACCTGTTCACGCGCGAGCAAGGCCGGCTAGCGGTCGCGGCGAAGGGCGCGAAGCGGCCGTACTCGCAACTGCGCGGCGTGCTGCTGCCGTTCCAGCGCCTGAATGTCTCGCTCGGCAAGGCCGCGGTCCACGACGAAGGTTCGAGCGACGTGCAAACGCTGCGTGGCGCCGAATGGGCCGGCGGCGCCGCGATGCTGACCGGCGCGGCGCTGTTCAGCGGCTTCTATCTGAACGAGCTGCTGATGAAGCTGCTCGCGCGGCACGACCCGCACGCCGCGCTGTTCGACACCTACGCCGCGACGCTGCCGGAGCTGGCCGCCACCGCCGACGAGACGCGTGTGCAGGCCGCGCTGCGCGCCTTCGAGCTGAGCCTGCTGCAGCAGGCCGGGCTGCTGCCCGACCTGAGCTTGGTGACCTTGACGCAGCAGCCGGTGCGTGGCGCCGCGCGCTACGCGCTGTTGCCGGAGTCCGGCGTGTCCGACGCGACGCCGGGCCGCGACGCCGAGCTCGGCGGCGAGGCGCTGATCGGCCTGCAGGCTGCGCTCGAGCACGGCAGCCCCGCCGCGCTCCGGCACGCCTGCAGGTCCTGCCTGGCGGCGCTGAAGCTGCCGCTGCGCGCGATGATCCAGTACCACCTTGGCCCCACGCCGCTGCGCACGCGCCAGGCGATGGCGGACCTGCAAAGCCTGTAGCCGATCGGTGCGCGCAGACGTTCGGTTTGCACCGAGAATTCGCCCCCATGAACCCACTCGTCACCACTGGTCTCGATGCGCAGCGCGGCGCGACCGCGCTGTCGGTCAACGTCAACAAGGTCGCGCTGCTGCGCAACACGCGCGGCCTCGGTGTCCCGAGCGTGCTGCGCGCGGCCGCCTTTGCGCTCGAGGCCGGCGCGCACGGCATCACGGTGCACCCGCGGCCCGACGAACGCCACATCCGCGCCCACGACGTCTACGAGCTGGCCGAGCTGATGCAGCAGTGGCCGCAGGCCGAATACAACGTCGAGGGCAACCCGTTCCACAACCTGATGGCGTTCGTGCGTGAGCTGGCCGCGAAGCGCCTGCCGATCCATCAGGTCACGTTCGTGCCCGACAGCGCCCTGCAGTCCACCTCCGACCACGGCTGGCAGTTCCCGCAGGATGCGCAGCGCCTCGCGCCGCTGGTCGCCGAAGCGCGGGCGCTGGGCGTGCGCGTCAGCCTGTTCATGGATCCGCTGCCGCAGGCCATGGCCGCGGTGCGTGTGTTGCAGGCCGAGCGCGTCGAGCTCTACACCGAGAGCTACGCCCGCGCCCACCTCGCCGGCGACGCCGAGACGGTGCTGCCGGCCTTCGCCGCGACCGCGCGCGCCGCGCTCGCCGAGGGCTTGGGGCTAAACGCCGGCCACGACCTGAACCGCGCCAACCTGAGCGATTTCCTGCGTGCCGTGCCCGGCGTGCTGGAGGTCTCGATCGGCCACGCGCTGATCGCCGATGCGCTCGAACTCGGCTACACCGAGACCGTGCGCGACTACCTGCGCTGCATCCACCGCGCGGCAGAGGCCACATGATTTACGGGGTCGGCACCGACATCTGCGACGTGCGGCGGATCGCATCGACGCTCGCACGCCGCGGCGAACGCTTTGCCGAGAAGGTCCTCGGGCCGCACGAGATCGAAGTGTTTCACCAGCGCCGCGCCATGTTGGAAGCGCGCGGAGTCAGCTACCTCGCGACGCGCTTCTCGGCGAAAGAGGCGTTCTCGAAGGCGATCGGTCTGGGCATGCGCCTGCCGATGAGCTGGCGCGATTGCGAGGTCGTCAAGGCGCCGAGCGGCAAGCCGCAGATCCGGCTGCATGGCGCGCTCGCCGAATGGTTCGACGCGCACGGGCTGCAGGCGCACGTCAGCGTCAGCGACGAGACCGACTACGCGGCGAGCTTCGTCGTCGTCGAAACCAGGGAGGCAACATGACTCACCACGCCCCGGCGACAAGCTTGTCGCATTCACCTGTCGTGCTCGACATCGCCGGCACCGCGCTGAACGCCGACGACCGGCGTCGCCTGCAGAACCCGCTGACCGGCGGGCTGATCCTGTTCGCACGCAACTGGCGCGACCGGCTCCAGCTGACCGAGCTGACCAGCGAGATCAAGTCGATCCGGCCCGATCTGCTGATCTGCGTCGACCACGAGGGCGGCCGCGTGCAGCGTTTTCGCACCGACGGCTTCACGCACCTGCCACCGATGCGCGTGCTCGGCGAGATGTGGATGAACGACGGCAAACGCGGCGCCGGCAGCGGCGCACTCGCGGCCACCGATGCCGCCACGGCGGCCGGCCACGTGCTCGGCGCCGAGCTGCGCGCCTGCGGCGTCGACCTCAGCTTCACGCCGGTGCTCGACCTCGACCACGGGCCTAGCGGCGTGATCGGCGACCGCGCGTTCCACCGCGATGCGCGCGTCGCGACGCTGCTCGCGAAGAGCCTGATGCACGGCCTGCTGCTCGCCGGCATGCACAACTGCGGCAAGCACTTCCCCGGCCACGGCTTCGTTGCCGCCGACAGCCACCTGGACGTGCCGATCGACAAGCGCAGCCTGAAGGCGATCCTGGCCGACGATGCCAGGCCTTACGAATGGCTCAGCACCAGCCTGGCCAGCGTGATGCCGGCGCACGTGGTCTACCCGAAGGTCGATGCGCAACCGGCCGGCTTCTCGGCGCGCTGGCTGAAGGACATCCTGCGCCTGCAGCTGGGCTTCACCGGCGCCGTCTTCAGCGACGACCTCAGCATGGCGGGCGCGCGCCGCGTCAACGGTGCCGAGCTGACGTACGCCGAAGCGGCGACCGTCGCGCTGAACGCCGGCTGCGATCTGGTGCTGCTGTGCAACCAGTCGGCGCCCGGCGAGCGCACGATCGACGTCTTGCTCGACGGGCTGGCCGACGCGCAGGTGCAAGGCCATTGGCAGAGCGACCCCGACAGCGAGGCGCGCCGCCTCGACCTGCTGCCGCAGACCGCGCCCTTCACCTGGGACGATCTGATGCACCTGCCGGCGTATCAGCGCTCGCTCGAGCGCCTTCCCTGAGGCGCGCGCTCCAATGAAGAAGCGCCGCCGGGCCCGAGCCACGGCGGCGCTCGCGCGCTGAGGCTGTGCCTCAGACCGGGGTTGGCGATCCGCCTTGCGCGGTCTCGAACGGCAGCTTGATCTGCGACAGGTCCTTGCGCGTCTCGATCAGCACCAGCGGGCCCTCGTCGATCACCGCGGCGGCCTTGCGCTCGCGCGGCACGTGCGCCGCTGCGGGCTCGCTCGCCATCGTGGCCTGCACCGCGCGGATCTTCGCGACATCGGAGTTGACCCACTGCAGGCCGGCCGATTCGGCGACCGACTGCAGCGAATCGATTGGCAGCACGAAGGCCGGCGCCGGCGCCGCGATCGGAGGCGGTGCGACCACGGCGGCGGCGACCGACACCGGTGCGGGCACCGGCGCGACGTAGGCGGCCGACACGACGGCCGGCTCCGCGACCACGGGCGCTTCGGCCGCGACCGGGGCGATCGCCAACGGTGTCGGCACGGCCGGCGGCGTCTCGGCATCGTGGAACGCTGCGGTCGCCAGCGCGCCGCCCTGGATCAGGCCCTCGGCGGCGGTGGCCTCACCCTCGACGACGCCTTCGGGACTGCGTTCGCGGCGATTGCGATCGCGGCCACGGCCACGGCGGCGGCCTTCGCCGGCTTCGCCACCATCCGCGCGTGCGGCCTCGGGCGCAGCTTCGCCGTCGTCGGCAAGCGCCGCGTCGGCAACCATCGGCTCCTGGCCGTGTTCCGCGGCGGCCACGCCGACGCCGCTCTCTGCCGGCGCCGCGCCGGCCTCGTCACGGTCTCGACCGCCACGACCACCGCGGCGATTGCGGCGGCGGCCGCCCTGGCGCTCGCCCTGTGCGTCGCCCGCATCGGCGCCGGGCAGGGTGTCGATGAAGGCTTCCGGCGTCACCGCGGCTTCGGCCGCGGCGGTTTCAGTCACCGGGCTCGGGCGGCGCGGTTCGCGTTCGGGGCGCGGGCCGCGGCGGCCTTCGCCACCACGCTCGCCGCGGTCGCCACGCGGTTCACCGCGATTCTCGTCACGCGGCGCAGTGCGCGGTGCGCGCTCGTCGCCGCGGTTCGCCTCCAGCGCCTCCGTGCGTGCAGCTTCGTCGCCGGCCGGGCGGTCGGCGTTGCGATCCGGGCGGCGGCCACGGCCTTCGCCGCGCCCTTCGCCGCCACGCTCACCGCGGCCGTCGCCGCGCTTGCCGTCGCGACCGCCACGACCGCCGCGCTCGCCACGACCGCCGCGATCGCCACGTTCGCCACGGCCGTCGCGCCCTTCGGTCGACTTCGTCGCCGCTGCGGGCGCCGGGGCGGCCGGTGCCGGTGCCGGCGTCGACCCGCCGAACAGGTTCTTGACCCATGCGAAGAAGCCGCCACCCGCCGGTGCCGGTGCGGGCGCTGCGACCACCGCCGGAGCCGCGACGATCGGCGCCGGCTTGGGCACCGCCACCGGCGCCGGCGTCTCGGGCAGGATGCCCTTGATGACCGGCTCCTGCTTCGCCTTGGTCTTCTCGCGCCGCGTGATGCCGACTTCCTCTTCGGCATCGTCGATCATCGTGTAGCTGGCTTGCAGGTTCTCCAGACGCGGGTCGTCGTGGCGCAAACGCTCGAGACGGTAGTTAGGCGTGTCGAGGTTCTTGTTCGGCACCAGCAGCACGGTCACACGCTGCTTGAGTTCGATCTTGGTGATCTCGGTGCGCTTCTCGTTGAGCAGGAACGACGTGACTTCGACCGGCACCTGCACGTGCACCGCGGCGGTGTTGTCCTTCATCGACTCTTCCTGAACCATGCGCAGGATCTGCAGCGCGCTCGATTCGGTGTCGCGAATGTGGCCGGTGCCGTTGCAGCGCGGGCAGGTGATGTGGCTGCCTTCGCTGAGCGCCGGGCGCAGGCGCTGGCGCGAGAGCTCGAGCAGGCCGAACTTGCTGATCGAGCTGAACTGCACGCGCGCACGGTCCTGGCGCAGCGCGTCGCGCAACCGGGTCTCGACCTCGCGGCGGTTCTTCGACTCTTCCATGTCGATGAAGTCGACGACGATCAGGCCGCCCAGGTCGCGCAGCCGCATCTGGCGCGCGATCTCGTCGGCGGCCTCTAAGTTGGTGCGGGTCGCGGTTTCCTCGATGTCCGAGCCGCGCGTCGAGCGCGCCGAGTTCACGTCGACCGACACCAGCGCCTCGGTGTGGTCGATCACGATCGCGCCGCCCGAGGGCAGGTTCACGGTGCGCGAGAACGCGGTCTCGATCTGGTGCTCGATCTGGAAGCGGCTGAACAGCGGCGCGTCGTCGCGGTAGCGCTTGACCTTGTGCGCCGTCTCCGGCATCACGTGGGCCATGAACTGCTGGGCCTGGTCGAAGATGTCGTCGGTGTCGATCAGGATCTCGCCGACGTCGGCGGTGAAGTAGTCGCGGATCGCGCGGATCACCAGCGACGATTCCTGGTAGATCAGGAACGCGCCCTTGCCGGCCTTGGACGCACCGTCGATCGCGTCCCACAGCTTGAGCATGTAGTTCAGGTCCCACTGCAACTCGGGCGCCGTGCGGCCGATGCCGGCGGTGCGCGCGATCAGGCTCATGCCTTTGGGGTACTCGAGCTGGTCGAGATTTTCCTTCAGCTCTTCGCGGTCTTCGCCTTCGATGCGGCGCGAGACGCCGCCGCCGCGCGGGTTGTTCGGCATCAACACGAGGTAGCGGCCGGCGAGCGACACGAACGTGGTCAGCGCCGCGCCCTTGCTGCCGCGCTCTTCCTTCTCGACCTGGACCAGCAGTTCCTGGCCGTTCGAGATCACGTCCTGGATGCGCGCTTCACGAACGCTGGCACCTTCGCGGAAGTAGTTCTTCGAGATTTCCTTGAACGGCAGGAAGCCGTGGCGGTCTTCGCCGTAGTCGACGAAACAGGCCTCGAGCGAGGGCTCGACGCGCGTCACGACCGCCTTGTAGATGTTGCCCTTGCGTTGTTCGCGGCCTTCGATCTCGGTCTCGAAGTCCATCAGCTTCTGGCCATCGACAATGGCCAGGCGGCGCTCTTCGGGCTGCGTCGCGTTGATCAGCATGCGTTTCATTCGTGCACTCCTTCTCGCGGGGTCATTCGGGATGAGCCGCGCACATCACACAGTCGCCTGCGGCAGATGCCAGCGGGCGACGACTCGATGCACGAGAAAACGAAAACGGAGCTAAGGGTGTCGCCCTGGACTGCGGGGGTGCGGCGCGGTCAGCAGACCGGCCGAACGGGCAGCGTTGGCGCGTGCGTGTCAGCGTGCCCCGCGCATGTCGGCCACCGGCGAGCCACGCCGGGCGAGCCCGCCGCATCGCAGGCTCTTGGCCTGGGCAGCGAGCGCGCGTGGCGCCGTGGTTCGGGGGTGGGGATCGACATCGACGGGAGTTCGCTGGACGCGGGCGGGAGCGAGAGTCGACGCCGGGAACCGGCGCGGATTCGGTCTCTCCTGCCTGAGAGAACCTTTTGAGTGAGCTCGTTCTTGTTTGCTCTGCCACCTCGAACCAAGGGCCGCGCCGTCACTTGGGGACGGTGCCCGCCGCTCGGCCAAATCGAGGCGTTGCATCACCTTGTGGTCTTGCCCTCAACCCTCGAGCGCGCGACCGCCACGGGCTGCGGTATCGATCCCGAGACTAAACTCTGAGGAATCAAACACTTATCGCAGTAACGTGGTGCAACGCATTATAGGGGACAAACCCAACGCCCCCGCAGCGCCGGCCGCTCCGGCGGTGCACCGCGTGCGCATCGACGAAGCGTCCGAAGGCCAGCGCCTCGACAACTTCCTCGTCAAGCTGCTCAAGGGCGTGCCCAAGACCCATGTCTACCGCGTCATCCGCTCCGGCGAGGTGCGGGTCAACAAGGGCCGCGCCGGTGCCGACACGCGCCTGGTGCTCGGCGACGAGGTGCGCATCCCGCCGGTGCGCGTGGCCGACCGCAGCGCGGTGCCGGCCGCGCCGGCGCGCGAGTTCCCGGTCGTGTTCGAGGACGAGTCCCTGATCGCGATCGACAAGCCGGCCGGCGTCGCGGTGCACGGCGGCAGCGGCGTCAGCTCGGGCGTGATCGAACAGCTGCGGCAGGCGCGGCCGGGCGCAAAGTTCCTGGAGCTGGTGCACCGGCTCGACAAGGAGACCTCGGGCCTGCTGTTGATCGCGAAGAAGCGCTCGGCGCTGGTCGCGCTGCAGGACCAGCTGAGCCAGCGCGGCGGCGACAAGGCGATGCTCAAGACCTACGCCGCGCTCGTGATCGGCGCGTGGCCGGCGGGCCGCAAGGTCATCGACGTGGCGCTGCACAAGTTCCTGACCGGCGACGGCGAGCGCCGCGTCAAGGCGGTCGCCGACGAGCACGACGAGGGCCGGCGCTCGATCACGCTGGTGCGCATCGCGCAGACCTTCGACGCGTTCACCTTGCTCGACGTCACGATCAAGACCGGCCGCACGCATCAGATCCGTGTCCATCTGACGCACGAGGGCCACGCGATCGTCGGCGACGAGAAGTACGGCGACTTCGCGCTGAACAAGGCGCTCGCGCGCGGCGAGGCCGTGACCGGCATCCGCTTCGATCGCATGTTCCTGCACGCGCGGCGCCTGCGCTTCACGCACCCGGCGAGCGCCGAGGTGATCGAGCTCGCAGCGCCGTTGCCGGCAGAATGCGAAGCACTGATCCACGCGCTGGCGCCGCCGGCTTTCCCATGACGCTCCCCCGCAATTTCGACCTGGTCGTGTTCGACTGGGACGGCACGCTGTTCGATTCGACCGCGCTGATCGCGCGCTGCATCCAGTCGGCCTGCGCCGACCTCGGGGTGCCGGTGCCCAGCGACGAGCGCGCGAGCTACGTGATCGGCATGGGCCTGGCCGAAGCGCTGCAGTACGCCGCCCCCGACCTGCCGCGCGAACGCTACCGCGAACTCGGCGAACGCTATCGCTACCACTACTTCGCGTGCCAGCACGAGATTGTGTTCTTCGACGGCACGCTCGCGATGCTGGAAGCGCTGAAGCAGCGCGGTCACCTGCTCGGCGTGGCCACCGGCAAGTCGCGCCGCGGCCTGAACGACGCGCTCAACACCTCGATGCTGCGCGGCCTGTTCGACGCGACACGCACCGCCGACGAGACCGCTTCCAAGCCCGACCCGCGCATGCTGGTCGAGCTGATGGACGAGTTCCAGGTCGTGCCCGGACGCACCGTGATGATCGGCGACACGACGCACGACCTGCAACTCGCGCGCAATGCCGGCACCGCCAGCATCGGCGTCAGCTACGGCGCGCACGACCACAGCCTGTTCGACGGCTTCGGGGCGCGCCACGTCGCGCACTCGACCACCGAGCTGCACGACTGGCTGCTGCGCCATGGATGACGCGACCGTCACGCGCGTCGTCGGCGCTGCGCGGCCCGAGCCGCTGCGGCTGTGCGCGTCGGACGAACTGGTCGAAAAGGGCACGGCCTTCGTGTTCGACCTGCTGCACTTTCGCGAGCCGGCGCGTGGGTTCGCGTTGCGCTTCGACGGCCGGGTCGTCGGCTACCTGAACCGCTGCCTGCACGTGCCGACCGAGATGGACTGGCAGCACGGCCAGTTCCTCGACGCCGGCCGCGAGTTCATCATGTGCGCGACCCACGGTGCGGTCTACGAACCGCTCAGCGGCCGCTGCGCCGGCGGGCCCTGCGGCCGTGGCAAGCTCACCGTGATCGACGTGTTCGAGCGCGACGGCCAGGTCTATTGGTATCCTTCCCGCGACACCCAACCCGCGTTCGCCGAGTGATCCGGCGCAGCGCTTAAAGGTCCTCATGAGCACTCCCGACGACGACGCGTTCCACCCGGGCGCGAGCCTGCCCACGCCAGCGGCGCCGATGTCCGCCGCGGCCGGCGCCGAGCCGCCGCTGGGCTGGAACGGCGTGGCCGAACAGGTCGCGCGCGACCTGCTGCGCGACCGCCGCAGCGACCGCCGCTGGCGCATCTTCTTCCGCCTGTCGTGGCTGCTGCTGGTGATGGCGATCGCCTACGCGATCTTCGCGGTGCGCAACCGCGCCGCCGCGCCGACCGGCGCGCACACCGCACTGATCGAGATCCGTGGCGAGATCGCCGCGGGCGCCGAGGCCAGCGCCGAGAACCTGGTGCCCGGCATCAAGACCGCGTTCGAGGACGACAGCGCGAAGGCGGTCGTGCTGCGCATCAACTCGCCCGGCGGCAGCCCGGTGCAGGCCGGCATCATCAACGACGAGATCCGGCGCCTGAAGAAGCTGCACAAGAAGAAGGTCTACGCGGTCGTCGAAGAGACCTGTGCTTCGGGCGCGTACTACATCGCGGTCGCGGCCGACGAGATCTACGCCGACAAGGCCTCGGTGGTCGGCTCGATCGGCGTGCTGATGGACAGCTTCGGCGCGGCCGGCCTGCTCGACAAGCTCGGCGTCGAGCGCCGCCTGCTGACCGCCGGCGAGAACAAGGGGCTGGGCGACCCGTTCTCGCCGCTGCTGCCGAAGCAGCGCGCCTACCTGCAGGCGATGATCGACCAGATCCATCAGCAGTTCATCGCGGTCGTCAAGCAGGGCCGCGGCACGCGTCTGAAGGAAACGCCGGAGACCTTCACCGGCCTGTTCTGGAACGGCGAGCAGGCGCTCGCGATGGGCCTGATCGATCATCTGGGCAACCTCGACTACGTCGCGCGCGAGGTCGTCAAGGCCGAAGAGGTGATCGACTACACGCCGAAGGAAAACGTCGCCGAACGCCTGGCGAAGAAGCTCGGCGCATCGATCGGCGCCGGCGCGGTCAAGGCGATGCCGGGCGCGTTCACGATCCGCTGAACGCACGCGTCGCGCGCGGTAACGCTCCGGTAACGGCCGGCCAGCTACGCTGGCGGCCGTGAGTTCGCGCGCCCGTGGGGTGCCGATCGCGATCGAGGAGCCGGCGATGAGCGCAACCCTGTTCCGCAGTCTGCTTGCCGGCGGCGTGCTGGTGTTGGCGGGGCTGATCGCCGCGCCCTGCGCGCTGGCGCAGAGCCGCCCGCCGACGACCGAGGAGCTCGGCCTGGATCCCGGCGCCCGGCGCCAGCTCGAGGAGCAAAGGAATGCCCAGCAGCTGCGCCAGCAGCAGGGGCAGCAACAGCAGCAGGATCAGCTGTACCAGGACGCAGCGCGCCAGCAGCAGGCGCGGCAGCAGGGCGACGTGGCGCAAGGCCAGGCCGTGCTGCGCACTTGGCAGCAGCGCCCGCCGCTCGCCCCCGATCGCAACCCGCTGCTCGGGCGCTGGACCTCGCAGGGCAGCGGCGGCCGCACGACCGGCAGCGGCAACGACATCGCGGCGCTCGCGAACGCGCTGGTCGGCGGCATCACCGCGGGCCTGTGCGATTCGATGCTCGGCCACGGCCTGGTCGAGTTCCGGCCGACCGGGGTGGTCGCGATCGGCCGCGACGGCCGCGAGCGGCCGATGTACCGCGCCGACTACCGCGGCGGCGGTTCGCGCGTCGTCGTGCTGCCGCAGCCCGGGCAATCCTTCACCCACATGATCATCGACTTCAACGGCCCCGATCGCGCCACCGTCGCGGCGGTCGGCTGCGTGCTGGTGCGTGCCGGCGGCAGTGCCGCGGCCGCCGCGGGCCAGGCGGTGACCGCACCCGCGCAGCTGCAGTGGGCGCTGCTGGGCACCTCGGCGGCGAACGGCGGCATGGACGTCTACGTTGCCCGCTCGACGATCCACCGATCGGGACACTCGGCGCAGATGTCGGACCTGTGGGACTTCAAGACCGGCCACCAGTTCGAGGGCAGGCGCTTCCTGTCGGCCCGCAATCAGTACGAGTACGACTGTGCGGGCACGCGGCGCCGGATGCTGTCCACCGTCGGGTATGCCGGGCACATGGGGCAGGGCGCGGTCGTCGGCTCGGGCAGCGCCACGCTTGCTTGGGAACCGGTCGGCGCCAGCGGCCCGATCCGGGATTACTGGAACATTGCCTGCGCGAAGTCCTAGCCCGCATATTTCACGCATCGACCACTGTATGGCCTGATGGGCCATCTTGACGCTGTTTTCCGGGGTCAACGAGTGTCTTGACTGTCATTGCGTGGCGCTCGGGGTGTATTGAGCGTGATCGGTCGATGAGAACCCCC
>JANXZN010000307.1 GCA_025355545.1 Rhizobacter sp. | reverse complement strand
GGGGTTCTCATCGACCGATCACGCTCAATACACCCCGAGCGTCACGCAATGACAGTCAAGACACTCGTTGACCCCGGAAAACAGCGTCAAGATGGCCCATCAGGCCATACAGTGGTCGATGCGTGAAATATGCGGGCTAGTCTGCGCGCGTCCTTGACGGCCTGCTTCGCGACTTCCGCGAGCGCCCCGGCATCGGGCAGGTGCAGTTGGCCGGAGATCAGGCGCGGGAGCAGGGTGTCGCGGAGGGTGGCGAGGGTGCGAACTCTCTGTTGATTCAGGGCCTTGCTCGCATCGGCTTGCGATACCAAACTCTGATGGAGCTGTCGAGTCACGTCAGGAGGCGGTCCACTTGGGTGGAGTACTTCATCGAGCGCAGTTTCAAATCAAGGACTGAATATCGTCTTGGTCTGATGCCGGGTGCGATCAACGATCAAAGCAACGCGTTATGCATCGCAAACGCGGCCGCTTCGGTGCGGTTCGCCGAGCCCGTCTTGGCGAGGATGCTGCGCACGTGGTTGGCCACCGTGTTGGGGCTGACGAAGAGTTCGGCCGCGATCTGCCGGTTGCCCTTGCCGGTGGCGACCAGCCGCAACACCTGCGCCTCGCGAGCGCTCAAGCCGGCCGGCAGGCGCGCCGGCGCAGCGGCCAGCGCGGCGCGCTGCACCTCGATGCTGGCGACCACGCTTTGCATGCCGAGCTCGGCGGCGTCGGCGTGTGCCAGACGCAGCAGCTCGGCGGCGCGGTCGCGCTGCGCCGGGTCGGGGTCGGGCAGCAGCAGTTGCGCGAAAAACCATCGCGTGCGAACCAGCGCCGGCCGCGCATTCAGCCGCTCGTTCATTGCCAGTGCGGCTTCGAAATGGCGGCGCGCAGCGGGCCCGCGCGCCAGCGTCGTCGCCAGCATGCCGAGCACCGTGTCGGCCGCGCCGAAGCAGGCGATCGTGGTGCCGACCATCAGGTTGCGGCCGCTGAAGGGTTCGAGCATGCGGTACAGCGGCGCGGCGCGTGCGGCGTCGCCCAGCGCGTGGCAGACGATCGCCATGTAGGTGATGCTGGCCAGCCAGACGCCGTCGCGGGCGATGGCCTTGAAGTCGCCAGCGGCCAGTGCATCGAACGCCTCGCGTGCTGCCGGCATGCGTCCCAACTCGGCGTACATCAGGGTCAGGCCGGGGCGCCAGACGTTGGCGTCGGCGTTGCTGTTGACGAAGTGCTCGACCAGCGGCGCCACTTCGAGCAATCGCCCTTGCTCTCGGCGCAGCGTGAACATCTGCATGCCGTAGACGCCCGCTGCGTCCAGACCCGGCATGCGATTGCCGATCTCGAAGCTGTGCTGCGCAAGACGTTCGGCGTCGGCGAAGCGACCTTCGAACAGGGCATGCATGGTGCGCGACGACGCCGACACATAGCGAATGAAAGGCAGTTGCATGGCTTCGCCGCCGCGCTCGTATTCGTCCAGATGCAGGTGCCAGCGTGAAAGGTCGCCGGATTCGAAGTCGTCGAACGTGAGCCAGGGCAGCGCCAGCAGCACCAGATGGCGGTTACCGGCCGAGAGCGCCAGCCGGTACGCCTCTTCCGAGGCTTCGATGCGCTGCGCGATGCGCTCGCCGCGCCAGCGCACCGACAGCGAGGCGATCAGCGTCTCGGCCAGCGTTGCGGCGTCGCCGGTGCGGCGCGCTGCGGCGACCGCCTCTTCATGCACCGCAGCGGCCTGTTCCTCCTCGCCGCTGTAGATGAGCGCACGCGCCAGCGCACTGAGCAATCGGGCGACGAGGGGCGGCTCCGCACCACCGAGTGACGCCAGCGCTTCGCGCAGCAACCCGGCTGCTGCGCCGCCGTGCCCACCGGGGGACCAGCTCGCGTTCTCGAAGCCGAGCGCGGCGCGGGCCTGCTCCTGCGCCGAGCCGCTGACCATGCCGAGCTGCGCCGCCTCTTTGAACACCTGCTGCGCCTGCACGTACTCACCGGCACGGCTGCGCGCGGTGCCCAACGCATTCAGCAGCGCGCAGCGCGCGATTCGCGAAAAACCGCTGCCGACCTCCATCGCGTCGAGTGCCAGTTGATAGAAGCGCGCCGCCTCTTCATGCGCGAGCGCACGGTCGGCGCGCTGCGCCGCACGCTCGGCATAGGTGACCGCGCGGGCGACATCTCCGGCCGGCAGTGCGGCCCATTGGTGATGCGCCAGCGCCGGCAGGTGGGGCTCAAGATCGTCGGCGTGAATCGCCTCGATCACACTCACCAGTCGCAGGTGCAGGCGGCTTCGCTGCGGCCTCGGAATTTCGTCGTAAAGCGTTTCGCGAAACAGGGCGTGCGCGAACTGGTAGCGGCCGGGCTCGCGCAAGTCGTCGACCACCCTCGCCTGCAAGGCCTGCTCGATCGCATCGGCGCAACGCTGCTCGTCGCTGTCGTCGAGCAGGCGAGCCAGCAAGCGCAGTTCGAACGCCCGACCGATCACCGAGGCCGCAGCGAGCACCCGGTTGGTCGAGTCGGACAGGCGGTTCAGACGCCGGCCGATCACCTCTTTGATGCCCTCCGGAATGCGCAGCGGTCGGCTGCCGCGTGCGGTTGCGGGGTGTTGCACGGCGTCGTCGGCGAGCGCCTCCTGCAGCAGCAAGCGGGTGATCTCGCCGATGAACAGCGGGTTGCCCTCGGTCTGCTCATGGATCGCGTCGACCAGGGCGGGCGCCAGGGCTCGGTCGCCAGCCAGACGCATCACGCCGGCCGTCTCGGCGCGCGACAGGCCGGCCAGGCGCAGGCGCTCGAAGCCGGGCTGGCGCGCCAGTTCGCCCAGAGTCGCCGACAACGGATGCTGGCGCGACAACTCGATGTCGCGGTAGGTGATGAGCACCAGCACCCGGCTCGACGCGAGGCTCGGCGCCAGGAATTCCAGCAGGCGTAGCGACGACGTGTCGGCCCAGTGCAGGTTGTCGAACACCAGCAACAGCGGGGCCACCGCAGCCGCCCGCTTCCAGAAGCTGGCGACCGCGTCGAACAGGCGAAACCGCGCCTGTGCGGCATCGATCATCGGCGGTGCCGGCTCGCAGCCCGGCACACGCTCCAGGATCTCAGGCACGATTTCGGCCAGCGCGGCGGCCTCACGCGCTGCAACGCGCCGCACCGTATCGTTGTCGGCGCCAGCCAGCCAGGCCTGCACCATTTGCTGCCACGGCCAGTACGCCAGTGCGCCAGGCTCTTCGTTGCAGCGGCCCCAGTACACCGTCATGCCGCGCGCCAGCGCGTGTTCTGCCAGACGCTCGGCCGTGCGCGTCTTGCCAATGCCCGGATCGCCGGCCAGCGCCGCCGTGCCGCCGGCTGCGGCCAGGGCGCGCGTCAGCAAGGCGTCGAGAACGGCGAGTTCGCGCTGGCGGCCGACGAAGCGGTCGTTGTCCGGCGGCTCATCGGCGACGACT
>JANXZN010000304.1 GCA_025355545.1 Rhizobacter sp. | reverse complement strand
CTCGGTCGATCAGGTCGGCAGCGGCACCGAGGCCGACGCGGCGCTGGCGTCGCACGAATTCGACCTCGTGATCCTCGACCTCGGCCTGCCCAAGCTGCACGGGCTGGAGGTGCTGCGCAAGCTGCGCGCGCGCGGCGCGAGCGTGCCGGTGCTGATCCTGACGGCGGCCGACAGCGTCGAGCAGCGCGTCAAGGGGCTGGACCTCGGTGCCGACGACTACATGGCCAAGCCCTTCTCGCTGCAGGAGCTCGAGGCGCGCGTGCGGGCGCTGACGCGGCGCGGCCTGGGCTCGGCCTCGACGATCATCCGGCACGGCCCGCTGAGCTTCGACGCGACCGGGCGTGTCGCCTACCTGAACGACCAGCTGGTCGAGCTCTCGGCGCGCGAGCTGAGCCTGCTCGAGGTGCTGCTGCAACGCGCCGGCCGTCTGGTCAGCAAGGACCAGCTGGTCGAGCGCCTGTGCGAGTGGGGCGAGGAGGTCAGCAACAACGCGATCGAGGTCTACATCCACCGCCTGCGCAAGAAGATCGAGCAGGGACCGGTGCGCATCGCGACGGTGCGCGGGCTGGGCTACTGCCTCGAGAAGATCGCGGCTTGAGGCCGGTCGTGGCTGAAGCGCGCCCGCACGAGCAGCGTTCGCTGTTCGGCGAGATCCTCGACTGGATGCTCGCGCCGCTGCTGCTGCTGTGGCCGATGAGCGTGGTGCTGACCTGGCTGGTCGCGCAGGGCATCGCCAACAAGCCCTTCGACCGCGAGCTCGGCGAGATGGTGCGGGTGCTGGCCAAGGAGGTCTCGGTCGGCGCCGGCACCGAGCGAGCCCAGGCCGTGTTCAAGCTGCCGGCGGCGGCGGCCGAGATCCTGCGCACCGACGAGGCCGACGACATCTACTACCAGGTGCTCGGGCTGCGCGGCGAGTACCTCAGCGGCGACACGGCGCTGCCGGTGCCCGGCGACGAGGACCGTGCGCCCGCGGGCGAAGTGCGCTATCGCGACGAGACGCTGAACAACGCCCCGGTGCGTGTCGCCTACATGTGGGTCAATGTGCAAGAGCGCGCGCAGGAGCGCGTGCCCGCCCGCGATGGCGTGGCGGTGGCGCCGGCCGACGCGCCGCTGGTGCAGGTCGCCGAGACGCTCGGCAAGCGCTCGCGCCTGGCCACCGAGATCATCAAGGGTGTGATCCTGCCGCAGTTCGTGATCCTGCCGCTGGCGGTACTGCTGGTGTGGCTCGCGCTGGCGCGCGGCATCGCGCCGCTGAACGAATTGCAGCAGCGCATCCGCAAGCGCGACGCCAACGACCTGAGCCCGATCGACGAGCGTCAGGCCCCCGAGGAAGTCTCGCCGCTGGTGCGCGCGATCAACGATCTGCTCGCGCGCCTGGACCAGTCGCTGCGCGCCCAGAAGCACTTTCTCGCCGACGCCGCGCACCAGCTGAAGACGCCGCTGGCCGGGCTGCGCACCCAGGCCGAGCTGGCGCAGCGCCAGATCGACGCCGGCCAGCACGACCCGCAGGCGCTGAAGAAGTCGTTGCAGCAGATCGCGCGCTCGAGCCAGAGCGCGGCGCACATGGTGAACCAGCTGCTCGCGATGGCGCGGGCCGAGAACCAGCAGCAGGTCGCGCAGCGCCAGGTCGTCAACCTGGCGCGGCTCGCGACCGAGACGGTGCGCGACTTCGTGCCGCGCGCGCTCGAGAAGCGCATCGACCTCGGCTATGAAGGCCCGGAGAGCCTGACGCGCCCGCAGGCGGGCGGGGCGACCGCACTGCGCCACCCGCAAGGGCCGCAGGTGCTCGGGCACGCGCTGCTGCTGCGCGAGCTGATCCGCAACCTGGTCGACAACGCGTTGCAATACACGCCGGCCGGCGGCACGGTCACGGTGCGGGTGATCGACGACCCGTTCGGCCAGGTCGTGGTGCTGCAGGTCGAAGACTCGGGGCCCGGCATCGCGCCGGCCGAGCGCGAACTGGTGTTTCAACCCTTCTACCGATCGCTGGGCACCGAGGTCGACGGTTCGGGCCTTGGCCTCGCGATCGTGCGCGAGATCGCGCTTCAGCACAGCGCCGAAGTCGCGATCACCGATGCGTCGACCCGCAGCCCGGCGCCGGGCACCTTGATCACGGTGCGGCTGCCGGCGAGCCCCGTGGCCGAAGCCGAGGCGCTCAACTCTGGATCAGCCGCCGACTCTTCGAGATCGACATCAGGATCCCCAGGCCCAGCCCGAGCGTGACCATCGCGGTACCGCCGTAGCTGATGAACGGCAAGGGCACGCCCACCACCGGCAGGATGCCGCTGACCATGCCCATGTTGACGAACGCGTAGGTGAACCAGCTCAGCGAGATCGCGCCGGCCAGCAACCGCGTGAACGCGGTCGGCGCCTCGGCGGCGATCATCAGGCCGCGATAGATCAGGAACATGAAGCCGAGCACCAGCCCGGCGCAGCCGATCAGCCCGAACTCTTCGGAGAAGGCCGCGAATATGAAGTCGGTGGTGCGCTCGGGGATGAACTCGAGGTGCGTCTGCGTGCCCTTCATGAAGCCCTTGCCGTCGACCCCGCCGGAGCCGATCGCGATCATGCCCTGGATGATGTGGAAGCCCTTGCCGAGCGGGTCGGTGGTCGGGTCGAGCAGGGTGCAGACGCGGTTCTTCTGATAGTCGCGCAGCATCGGCCACTTGACCTCGGGCTGGCAGATGCGGTCTTCCGAAACGACGATCGCGGTGACCGCGACCGCGCCGATCACCAGCACCGGGATGATCAGGCGCCAGCTCAGCCCGGCGAAGAAGATCACGTACAGGCCGGCCGACAGCACCAGGAGCGCGGTGCCCAGGTCCGGCTGCTTGACGATCAGCCCGACCGGCACCAGCAGCAGCAGCAGCGCGACGATGAAATCGGGCACGCGCAACTGGCCCTCGCGGCGCTGGAACCACCAGGCCAGCATCAGCGGCATCGCGATCTTCAGGATCTCGCTCGGCTGGATCACCACGCCGACGTTGAGCCAGCGCGTCGCGCCCTTCTTCGTCACGCCCATTACCGCCACCGCGACCAGCAGCGCCACGCCGATCGTGTACAGCGGCACCGCGAGCTTCATCAGCGTGTGCGGCGAGACCTGCGCGACGACGAACAGCACGCCCAGTGCGAGCAGCATGTTGCGGCCGTGATCGACGAAGCGCGTGCCGGCGTCGAAGCCGGCCGAGTACATCGTCAGCAGCCCGGCGGCGCCGAGCAGCAGCACCGCGATCAGCAGCGGGCCGTCGAAGCCGCTGAAGACCGGCTTGATGCGCTGCCACGGCGACGGCCGGTCGAAGACGGCGCTCATCAGGGTTTGTCCAGCGCGACGCGCAGCGCCACCGAGGCGGCCGCGGCCGCCGGTGCCGGTGCCGGTGTCGGTGGCGGCGAAGTCAGCATCGCGGCCGCGGCGCCGTCGACCGTGGTGCCCGGCAGCGGCACCAGCGCGGCCGGGCGCGGCACGCCGATCGGCGCGGTCGACTGGCCGAGCTTGGTCGCGGCGATGTCGGCCTCGCTCGGGACCATGCCGGTCAGCACGTAGTCGATCACGCGGCGCGCAATCGGCGCCGCGGCGCCGGCGCCGAAGCCGGCGTTCTCGACCACCAGCGCGACCGCGATCTGCGGCGCGTCGACCGGCGCGAATGCGGTGAACAGCGCGTTGTCGCGGTGGCGCTCGTCGAGGTTGCGGGCGTTGTACTTCTCGCCCTGCTTGATGCCGATCACCTGCGCGGTGCCGGTCTTGCCGCCGGCCTGGTACGGCGCGTTCAGGAACGCGGCGCGCGCCGTGCCCTCCTGCGTCACGCCGTACATCGCGTGGCGGATGAAGGCCACGTGCTCGGGCTTCCAGTCCATCGGCGGCAGCGCCTCGCCGATTTGCCGGCGCTGCTCGCGCGTCTCGAAGTTCTCGACCAGCTTCACCAGATGCGGCCGGAAGCGCCGGCCGCCGGAGGCGAGCGTCGCGGTGGCCTGCGCCATCTGCAGCATCGTGAAGGTGTTCTGACCCTGGCCGATGCCCAGCGAGATGGTCTCGCCGGCGTACCACTTCTGCAGCTCCTTCTTGCGGTAGGCGTTGCGCTTCCATTCGGTCGACGGCAGCACGCCGCGCAGCTCGCCCTGCATGTCGATGCCGGTGAGCTGGCCCAGGCCGAGCGGCGCCATGAAGTCGTGGATCGCGTCGACGCCGAGGTCGTTGGCGAGCATGTAGTAGTAGGTGTCGCACGACTGCACGATCGACTTGTACATGTCGACCGTGCCGTGGCCGCCTTCCTTGTCGTCGCGGAAGGTGTGGCCGCCGAAGGTGTACGAACCCGGGTCGTAGATCGTCTGCTGCGGCGTGCGCTTGCCCAGCGTGAGCGCGGCCAGCGCCATGAATGGCTTGTAGGTCGAGCCGGGCGAATAGGTGCCGCGCAGCGCGCGGTTCAGCAGCGGCTTGTCGGGCGACTCGTTGAGCGCCTTCCAGTTGTCGCTGTCGATGCCGTCGACGAACAGGTTCGGGTCGAAGTTGGGCTTGCTGACGAAGGCCAGCACTTCGCCGTTGCGCGGGTCGATCGCGACGAGCGCGCCGCGCCGGTCGCCGAACAGCTCTTCGACCAGCGCCTGCAGCCGGATGTCGATAGCCATCACCAGCGCGTTGCCGGGACTCGCGGGCTTGCTGTCCAGCCGGCGCACCGGGTGGCCGCTGGCGCTGGTTTCCATCTCCTCGAAGCCGACCGTGCCGTGCAGCTCGGCCTCGTAGCTCTGCTCGACGCCGAGCTTGCCGATGTACTGCGTGCCGCGGTAGTTGGCCTCGTCCTCGGAGTCGTCGATCTTCTCCTTCTCGGCCTCGTTGATGCGGCCGATGTAGCCGATCAGGTGGCTGCCGACCTGGCCCAGCGGGTAGTTGCGGAACAGCCGCGCCTTGATGTCGACGCCGCTGAACAGGAAGCGCTGGGCCGTGAAGCGCGCGACCTCGTCGTCGGTCAGCTTGGTGCGGATCGGCAGTGACTCGAAGCTCTTGTTCTCTTCCATCAGCCGCTTGAAGCGCTTGCGGTCGCGCGGCTCGATCGCGACGACGGCGGCCAGGCGGTCAATCGTTGCCTCGAGGTCGTCGACCTTGCCCGGCGTGATCTCGAGCGTGTAGGCCGAGTAGTTGTTCGCCAGCACGACGCCGTTGCGGTCCAGGATCAGCCCGCGGTTCGGCACGATCGGCAGGACCGTGATGCGGTTGTTCTCGGCCTGGGTCGACAGCTCGTCGTGCCTGTAGACCTGCAGGTAGACCAGGCGCGCGGCGAGCAGCCCGAACGCGAACAGCACGAACGCGGCCGCGGCCGCCAGGCGCATGCGAAAGCGCCCGACCTCCTTTTCGACGTTCTTGAGTTCTGTCATGGAGCCCCCCGACCGGCGGGTACGCCGACCCACCCGCCAAGGGGGTCGCCAGGCCGCTTGGGAGCGGCCCGGCGCTGTCCCGGCGAGCGCCAATCAGGCGGGTGCGAGTTCACAAAGGTCGATTCTCGTCCGGATCGGGCGCGCGGCGTTGCGGCGCGAGCAGCAACCATGTCGCGATCGGCCAGAGCAGCGCCTCGAACACCGGCGCGAGCAGCACCTGCCAACCCGGGAACATGCCGCCGGCGATCATGCGCACGACCAGCGAGACCGCGTGCGCGGCGAGGAACAGCGGCAGGATCTGCACCGCCTGCGACGGCACCGTGAACCACAACAGGCGGCGGTGGATCGTGACCGCGAAAAAACTCATCAGCGCATACGCCAGCGCGTGCTGGCCGAGCACCGCGCCAGCGTGCACGTCCATCAACAGGCCGAAGAAGAACGCCAGCCCGATGCCCACGCGGCGCGACTGGTGCACGTTCCAGAACACCAGCACGAGCGCGACGAAGTCGGGCATCAGCGGCATCCGGCCGAGCGGCACGATGTTCAGAGCGAACGCGATCAGCAGCGTCGTCGCAACAAACATCGGGTTGACGGGCAGCAGCAGCTGGCCATTGGCGGGCGGCATGATCATGGCGCGCCCTCCTGATGCTCGCGCGGCATGGTCATGGCGCTGCCCCCGAAGCCGCCTTCGGCGCCGCGCGCCCGCCCTTCTTCGGCGCCGGGGCGGCTTTCGCGTCCTCGGCAGGTGCCACCGGCCGGGCCGGCATCTGCAGCCCGACCGGCTCGATCACCAGCACATGACGCACGCCGTCGATCTTGGCGTTCGGCGTCAGCACGATGCGCGCGAAGCCTGAATCGATCTTGCGGTCCACGCTCGCGACCTTGGCCACCGGCAAGCCCGGCGGGTAGATGCCGTCGACGCCCGAGGTCGTCACCTGGTCGCCGACCTGCACGTCGGCGTTGGCGGCCATGAAGCGCATCTCCATGCCGGCGCCGAGCGCGCCGGCGCTGCCGAAGGCCGCGCTGCGCACCTGCGTGCGCGTGTTCAGCACCGGAATCGCGGCGTCCTTGTCGGTCAGCAGCGTGACCTCGCTCGACAGCGGGTAGACGCGCGTGACCTGCCCGAGCACCCCGGTCTCGTTGATCACCGGCGAGGTCACCGCCACGCCGTTGACCGCGCCGCGGTCGATGATGACCTTGCGCGAGTACGGATCGGACGCTTCGTACAGCACCTGCGCCGCCTGCGAACGCACGCTCAGGCTCGGCCGAAGCGCCAGCAGGCCGCGCAGGTGCGCGTTCTCGCTCGTCAGCTGCTCGACGCGCAGCGCGCGCTCGGCCTGCAGCGCGAGCTCGCGCCGGGCCGCCTCCTCGTTCGCCAGCGCCCCCTTCAGGCCGAGAAAATAGTCGCTGCCACCCTGGATCGCCTGCACCGGCACCAGCAGCGCCTGCTGCGGGTAGTACAGCGCGGTGGCCAACACCGAACGCAGCTGGCGCGTGATCGTGAAGCGGTTGTCGGCGACCATCAGGAACAGCGCCAGCGCCGAGCACAGGATCAGCCTGGTCAGCGCCGACGGGCCCTGACGGAAGAACGGCGGCGGCGTGCGATCGATGGTGCCGATGGGCATGGCCGCGCGCTCAGTGATCTGAAGAAACGACGAAGCCGGCCACGCGCTGGACGTGCCGGCTTGCGTGGCGCATCGCTCTTACTCGGACGTGAAGATCGAACCGAGCCGCTCCATGCGCTCCAGCGCCATGCCGCAACCGCGCACCACGCAGGTCAGCGGGTCTTCGGCGACCAGCACCGGCAGGCCGGTTTCCTCGGAGAGCAGCCGGTCCAGATCGCGCAGCAACGCGCCGCCGCCGGTCAGCATCATGCCGCGCTCGGCGATGTCGGCGCCGAGCTCAGGCGGGGTCTGCTCGAGCGCGTTCTTCACCGCCGAGACCATCTGATTCAGCGGGTCGGTCAACGCCTCGAGGATCTCGTTGCTGCTGATCGTGAAGCTGCGCGGCACGCCCTCGGAAAGATTGCGTCCCTTGACTTCGATCTCTTTCACTTCGGAGCCGGGGAAGGCGCTGCCGATTTTTTTCTTGATCATTTCGGCGGTGGGCTCGCCGATCAGCATGCCGTAGTTTCGGCGGATGTAGTTGATGATGGATTCGTCGAACTTGTCGCCGCCGACGCGGATGCTGCCCTTGTAGACCATGCCGCCGAGGCTGATGACGCCGACCTCGGTGGTGCCGCCGCCGATGTCGACGACCATCGAGCCGCTGGCCTCGCTGACCGGCAGCCCGGCGCCGATCGCCGCGGCCATCGGCTCCTCGATCAGGTAGACGTCGCTGGCGCCGGCGCCTAGCGCCGATTCGCGGATCGCACGGCGTTCGACCTGCGTGGAGCCGCAGGGCACGCAGATGATGATGCGCGGGCTCGGCCTCAGGATGCCGCGCGGGTGCACCATCTTGATGAACTGCTTGAGCATCTGCTCGGTGACGGTGAAGTCGGCGATCACGCCGTCCTTCATGGGGCGAATCGCCTCGATGTTGCCCGGCACCTTGCCGAGCATCGCCTTGGCCTCGGCGCCGACCGCCTGGATTGTCTTCTTGCCGTTGGGCCCGCCCTCGTGGCGGATGGCGACGACCGACGGCTCGTCGAGCACGATGCCCTTGCCACGCACATAGATCAGCGTGTTGGCGGTGCCGAGGTCGATGGCCAGATCAGTCGAAAAGTAACGCCGAAAGGATCCGAACATGGTGTGTGAGGCGCTGATTCGTCACGCGGCCTGCGGGCAATGAAGCGGGCGCGGCGCCGCGGGCGGATCGGATTGCGTTGATGAACGTTGTTGTTGGGCGCCGACCGCTGCGCCTGCGCGCCTGCGGTGAGCTCATGACACCGGCGCTGCGAGCGTGCGTCAAATCGCCCGTCGACGACGATTTGCACAGGCTCGAAGGGCTTGTGGATAACCGGGGATAATACCGCAAGCCCCGGGGTTTTCGACCGGTCGCGCGCCATTTCGGACCCTGAAAACCCGCCCGATTTCTCGATTGATTCCATGGCCCTGACCCCCCAAGACGTGAGCCGCATCGCCCAGCTCGCGCGCCTCGAACTCCAGGACGCCGAGCGCGCCGCGATGCTGACCCAGCTGAACGGTTTCTTCGGCATCGTCGAGCAGATGAGCGCGGTCGACACGAGCGGCGTCGAGCCGCTCTACACCCCGCTGTCGGCGGTGCAGGAAGTGACGCTGCGCCTGCGCGACGACACGGTCAGCGAGTCCGACCAGCGCGAGGCCAACCAGCGCAGCGCGCCGGCCGTCGAGGACGGCTTGTTTCTGGTGCCGAAAGTCATCGGCGCATGAAGGCGATTCACGAAATGGGCGTGGCCGAGCTCGGCCGTGCGCTGGGTGCAAGGCACGTGACGAGCGTCGAGGCGACGAAACATCTGCTCGCACGCCTTGCCAAACATCCACAACTCGGCGTGCTGCTGGCCAGCGACGCGCCGCTCGCGCTGGCGCAGGCGCGTGATGCCGATGCGCGCCGCGCCGCGGGCGAGGCCGGCGCGTTGCTGGGCGTGCCGCTGGCGCACAAGGACATCTTCGTGACGCGCGTGCTGCCGACCACCGCCGGCTCGAAGATCCTCGCCGGCTACCTCAGCCCGTTCGATGCGACCGTGGTCGCTCGCCTGGGCGACGCAGGCGTCGTGACGCTGGGCAAGCTCAACTGCGACGAGTTCGCGATGGGCTCGAGCAACGAGAACTCGGCCTATGGGCCGGTCCATAACCCGTGGGACACGACGCGCGTGCCGGGCGGCTCGTCGGGCGGCTCGGCCGCGGCCGTCGCCGCGCGCCTGATGCCGGCCGCGACCGGTACCGACACCGGCGGCTCGATCCGCCAGCCCGCCAGCTTCACCGGCATCACCGGCATCAAGCCGACCTACGGCGTGTGCTCGCGCTACGGCATGATCGCCTTCGCCTCCAGCCTCGACCAGGCCGGCCCGCTGGCGCGCAGTGCCGAGGACTGCGCGCTGCTGCTCGGTGCGATGAGCGGCTTCGACGAGCGCGATTCGACCAGCGCGCCGCGCCCGCCGCAGGACTTCCATGCCGAAATGCTGGCCGCGCGCCCCGGCGCGGGTGCGTCGCAGCCCTTGACCGGCCTGCGCATCGGGCTGCCGAAGGAGTTCTTCCCGGCCGCGCTGGCCGCCGACGTGAACGGCGCGGTGCGCGCCGCGCTCGGCGAGTTCGAGAGGCTCGGCGCGACGCTGGTCGACGTGAGCCTGCCGCGCACCGAACTGTCGATTCCCGTCTACTACATCATCGCGCCGGCCGAGGCGAGCTCGAACCTGAGCCGCTTCGACGGCGTGCGCTACGGTCACCGCGCGGCCCGCTACACCGATCTGGAAGACATGTACAAGAAGAGCCGCAGCGAGGGCTTCGGCGCCGAGGCCAAGCGCCGCATCATGATCGGCACCTACGTGCTGAGCCACGGCTACTACGACGCCTACTACCTGCAGGCGCAGAAGCTGCGCCGCATGATCGCCGACGACTTCCAGGCCTGCTTCCGCGAATGCGACGTGATCGCCGGGCCGGTGGCGCCGACGGTCGCGTGGAAGCTCGGCGCCAAGAGCGACGACCCGGTCGCGAGCTATCTCGCCGACATCTTCACGCTGCCGGCGAGCCTGGCCGGGCTGCCCGGCATGAGCCTGCCGGTCGGCTTCGGCGAGGCATCAATGCCGGTCGGCCTGCAGCTGATCGGCAACTACTTCCGGGAAGGCACGCTGCTGCACGCGGCGCATGCGTTCCAGCTCGCGACCGACTGGCACGCGCGCGCGCCGGCGGGCTACTGACACCATGACCACACCTTCCCTGATCCGCGGCTACGAGGTCGTGATCGGCATCGAGACGCACGCGCAGCTGTCGACCCGGAGCAAGATCTTCAGCGGCTCGTCGACAGCGTTCGGCGCGGCGCCGAACACGCAGGCCTCGCCGGTCGACCTGGCGCTGCCCGGCACACTGCCCGTGATGAACCGCGGCGCGGTCGAGCGCGCGATCCGCTTCGGCCTGGCGGTGAACGCGAAGATCGCGCCGCTGTCGATCTTCGCGCGCAAGAACTACTTCTACCCCGACCTGCCCAAGGGCTACCAGATCAGCCAGTACGAGATCCCGGTCGTCCAGGGCGGCTCGGTGACGATTTCGAGCAGCGGCGTGCCCGCGCGGTTCAGGTCGATGCCGGTCATCCCGTGGTAGTCCTCGTGCAGGCTCTTGCCCGCGTCTTCCTCGAGGTGCGCACGGGTGAGCCGCACGGTCTTCTCGCCCTGC
>JANXZN010000277.1 GCA_025355545.1 Rhizobacter sp. | reverse complement strand
GTCAGCGCGCTCGGCCGCAACCGGCTGGGCATCAACACCTTCGAGAACTTCATCCAGACCGACGCCGCGATCAACCCGGGCAACTCCGGCGGCGCACTGGTGGATTCGGCCGGCAACCTGCTCGGCATCAACACCGCGATCTATTCGCGCACCGGCGGCAGCCTGGGCATCGGCTTTGCGATTCCGGTGAGCACCGCGCGCCAGGTGATGGAGGCGCTGATCAAGGACGGCCGGGTCACGCGCGGCTGGCTCGGCGTCGAGCAGCGCGACCTGACGCCCGACATCGCGCAGACCCTGAACCTGCCGGTCAAGCAGGGCGTGCTGATCACCGGCGTGCTGCAGAGCGGCCCGGCCAGCGCCGGCGGGCTGCGCCCCGGCGATGTGGTGGTCAGCGTCGGCGGCGCGCCGGTCGCGAACAGCTACCAGCTGCTGAACGCGGTCGCGTCGCTGAAGCCGAAGGCGGTCGCGGCGATCGGCGTGCAGCGCGGCGACCAGGCGCTGAAGGTCGACGTGACGGTCGGCCAGCGGCCGACGACGCGCGTGCCGGTGCAGCGCGAAGAGCAGGAATGACAGCCCCTGGACGCCGTTGGCGTCGTCCCCCGAGGGGAACTCAGGCCGCTCGGGGCGGCCCGGCGCTGGCCTGAGGCCGCGACTACGCGCTCGTCGTGTCTTCGGCCGGCGCCTGGGTGTGCTTGATGAACACGCCGGCGGCGATGATGCCGACCTCGTACAGCAGCACCATCGGGATCGCCAGCGATAGCTGCGAGACCACGTCCGGCGGCGTCAGGATCGCCGCGATGATGAAAGCCAGCACGACAAAATAGGCCCGGAACTCCTTCAGCTTCTGGATGCTGACCACGCCCAGGCGCGCCAGCACGACCACCGCGATCGGCACCTCGAAGGCGGCGCCGAACGCGATGAACATGGTCAGCACGAAGCTCAGGTAGGCCTCGATATCCGGCATCGCCGAGACGCTCTTCGGGGCGAAGCTCTGGATGAAGGTGAAGACCTTGCCGAACACGAAGAAGTAGCAGAACGCCACGCCCAGGAAGAACAGCAGCGTGCTCGAGATCACCAGTGGCAGCACCAGCTTCTTCTCGTGCGTGTACAGGCCCGGCGCGACGAAGGCCCAGACCTGGTACAGCACCACCGGCAGCGCCAGCATGAAGGCCGCCATCAGCGTGATCTTCAGCGGCACCAGGAATGGCGAGATCACGCTGGTGGCGATCAGCATGCCGCCCTTGGGCAAGTGCTCGACCAGCGGCTGCGCGAGCAGATCGTAGAGCTGCGCCGAGCCGGGCCAGATCATCAGCACGCCGAAGCACACGCCGATCGCGATGCAGGCGCGAATCAGCCGGTCGCGCAACTCGATCAGGTGCGAGACGAACGGCTGCTCGGTGCCCTCCATCTCGTCGGGCTTGTCGCCGGGACCGCTCATCGCGCTACGCCACCGACCGTGGCGGCCGGAAGCGCGCGACGCGGGCCGCGCCCGACTGCGCGTTGACGCGCACACCGGCGCGCTGCTTGTACCACTGCGGGGTCGCGCCGCGCTTCAGGCGCCAGTTCTTCTTCGGGTGCTTGTACTCGGGCGGCGGCGGCGCCCAGCCCTCGTGCTGGCCGCTGTTCGGCGGCAGCACGCCGGCATCGCCGGCGTTCCACGACTTCCCGAGATCGGCCGTGGTCTGGTGGATCTCGCTCGAAACCGTCTTCTCGACGTTGCGGGCCGCGTCCTCGAACTCGGTCTTCATCTTCTTCAGCTCTTCGAGCTCGATCGAGCGACTAACCTCGGCCTTCAGGTCGGCCACGTAGCGCTGCGCCTTGCCGATCAGGTGGCCAACGGTGCGCGCCACGCGCGGCAGCTTCTCGGGGCCGATCACGATCAGCGCGACCGCGCCGATCAGCGCGATCTTGTCGAAGCCGAAGTCGATCATCGCGCGCCGCGCTCTGCCGCCGGGCCCACCGGGACGATCACGATTTCGTCTTCGCTTCCACGTCGACGGTGTTGGGGTCGTTGACCTTGCTGGCGTTGACCTGCGGCGGCGGCGTGGTCGCCTCGGCAGACGCGCCGCCATCCTTCACGCCGTCCTTGAAGCCCTTCACCGCGCCGCCGAGGTCGGCGCCGATGTTCTTGAGCTTCTTGGTGCCGAACACCAAGACCACGATCAGCAGCACGACGAGCCAGTGCCAGATGCTGATTGAACCCATGATTCTTCTCCAACGGACAATCGGGGAATTCTAGGGTACAGGCTTTGGAAGACCCCGTTGATCACCCTTTGAGCCACGGGCGCGGGCCGCCCATCACATGCATGTGCAGGTGCTGGACTTCCTGGCGCCCGTCTTCGCCGGTGTTGATCAGGGTGCGGAAACCATTCGTCACGCCCAGCTCGCGCATCAGCGCCGGCGCCATCGAGAGCATCCGGCCCAGCAGCGGCGCGTGGCGCTGCTCGAGCTCGTACATGGTCGCGACATGCTCCTTCGGGATCAGCAACACGTGCACCGGCGCCCAGGGGGCGATGTCGTGGAAGACCAGCAACTCGTCGTCCTCGAACACCTTGCGGCTCGGGATCTGCCCAACGGCGATCTTGCAGAAGAGGCAGTTCGGGTCGTGAGTCATTGGAGCCCCTCGTCCAACGAGTACCTTGGCCGGTCTCCAAGGGCCACGCGGCGGCCCCTTCGTGGCCCTTGGACGAGCCTTGCTCGAGACGGCGCGGCGCTGCGGCTCATGGCTGCCCCCTCATTGCGGCATCGGCCGGCGGTCGTTCAGCGCCAGCCAGCCACGGATGACCCGGTACAGAAACCAGATCGAGATCGCGATCCAGGCGATCCAGCCCGGGACCACGAACAGTAACCACAGCGGGATCGTCACGACGTACAGCACGCCGGCCCACAGCACGCTGCGGATGCGCCAGCTGAAGTGCGACTCCTGCCAGCTGCCGCGCGCGTCGTCCTTCTTGACCAGGTCGAGGATGAACGCGACCAGCAGCAGCACGATGCTGGCCTGCACGCCGGGCAGCACCGCGCCGACCGCCACCACCGCGTGCAGCGCGTAGCTGATGTGGCCGATGGTGCGCAGCGAGTTGTCGCGCTGGCTGGTAGCGGCGCCGTTTTCGATGACGTCGTTCATGTGCCCTCCTTGTCGCGCAGTTGCGCTTTCCTCGAAGCAAACTCCTCCAGCCCCGACAGCCCTTCGCGGCGCTCCAGTTCGGCCAGCACGTCGGCCGGCTTCAGCCCGTAGGCGCTGAGCGCCAGCATGCAGTGAAACCACAGGTCGGCGACCTCGCCGACGATCTTTTCGGGCGCGCCGTCCTTGCAGGCCATCACCACCTCGGTGGCCTCTTCGCCGATCTTCTTCATGATCGCGTCGTTGCCCTTGCGGAACAGGCGCGCGACGTAGCTCTGGTCCGGGTCGCCCGCCCGGCGCGCTTCGATCACCGCGGCCAGCCGGGCCAGCGTATCGTTCGAACTCGCCATCATTTGTAGATGCGCTCCGGGTCTTTCAAGACCGGCTCGACCGAAGTCCAGACGCCCTCCTTCAGCAGCCGGAAGAAGCACGAATGCCGGCCGGTGTGACAGGCGATGCCGGCCTCGCCGGGCGCGTGGCCGAGTTGCTCGACCTTGAGCAGCACGACGTCGTTGTCGCAGTCCAGCCGGAGCTCGTGCACCTTCTGGATGTGGCCGCTTTCCTCGCCCTTGTGCCAGAGCCGCCCGCGCGAGCGGCTGAAGTACACCGCCTCGCCGAGCTCGGCGGTGCGCACCAGCGCCTCGCGGTTCATGTACGCGAACATCAGCACGTCGTTGCTGCCGAGCTCCTGGGCGATCGCGGGCACGAGGCCCTGGGCGTCCCATTTCACTTCGTCGAGCCAGTTCATGCGGGCAGTGTAGTGGCGCCACGAAAGCCGCGTTCCTCGGCGAACCATCGCAGCACCGGGAAGGTCCCCGGCAGCACCGGCCCGACGCGCACCGGCAACTGCTGCCAGGCCATCGTCTGGCGCTCGCGCATCTCGAACGCGCCCGACCACTCGAAGACCTTGCAGAAGTGCAGGCGCACGCGCGCATGTTCGTAGTCGACCAGCTCGATCTTCCAGGGTTGCACGGCGCCGATCTCGATGCCGATTTCCTCGTGCAGCTCGCGCCGCAGCGCCGCCTCGACCGATTCGCCCGCCTCCAGCTTGCCTCCCGGGAACTCCCAGTAGCCGGCGTAGACCTTGCCTTCGGGGCGCGAGGTCAATAGGAACTCGCCCTGCGGGTTGATCAGCACGCCCACCGCGACGTCCACCGGACGGCGCGGCTGCACGCCGCCCACATCGAACGGCGTTCGGTCTTCAGCGACGCTCACGCGTGGTGCCTTCCGCTGTAGTCCTTCGCGAACTGGAACGCGACCCGCCCCGAGCGCGAGCCCCGCTCCAGCGCCCAGACCAGGCTCTCCTGGCGCGCCGCGACGATCGCCGTCTCGGGCACGCTGAAAGACCGCAGCCACTGCGCGACGATCGCGAGGTACTCGTCCTGGCTGAACGGGTAGAAGCTGACCCACAGACCGAAGCGCTCGGAGAGCGAGATCTTCTCCTCGACGACCTCGCCCGGATGGACTTCGCCGTTGTCCAGGTGCTTGTAGCTGAGGTTCTCCTTCATGTATTCGGGCAGCAGGTGGCGGCGATTGCTGGTGGCGTAGATCAGCACGTTGTCGGAGGACTGCGACACCGAGCCGTCGAGGATCGACTTCAGCGCCTTGTAGCCCGGCTCGCCCTCGTCGAAGCTGAGGTCGTCGCAGAACACGATGAAGCGCTCGGGCCGTTCGGCGACCAGGTCGACGATGTCGGGCAGGTCGACCAGATCGGTCTTGTCGACCTCGATCAGGCGCAGGCCCCGGTCGGCGAACTCGTTCAGGCAGGCCTTGATCAGCGAACTCTTGCCGGTGCCGCGCGCGCCGGTCAGCAGCACGTTGTTGGCGCCGTAGCCGTCGACGAACTGGCGCGTGTTGCGCAGCAGCCGCTCCTTCTGCGGCTCGACCTCGACCAGCGCGGCGAGCCGGATCGGCGCGACATGGCGCACCGGCTCGATCAGCCCCGCGCCGCCGCGCTTGCGGTAGCGGAACGCGATCGCCGCGGCCCAGTCGGGCGCGGTCAGCGGGTGCGGCAGCACCGCCTCCAGGCGGGTCAGCAGCGCCTCGGCGCGCGCGATCAGATGCAGCAAGGGGTCGGACGGCGTGGGCATGCGTAAACCGGAGGGCGCCACGGGGCGCGGGACAGCGGCAGTTTAGCGGCGCCGGCGGCGCGCTCAGACCCGGCCGGCTTTCGGCAGCAGCTCGAAGACACGGTCCGGCGCCGCGGCGAAGACGCGCTCGCCCGGCCGCACCCGGATCGACTGCATGCCGGTGAACGCGCCGAAGGCCGGCAGCACGCCGACGCGCTCCGAGAACCAGAAGCACGGCAACCGATGCCAGTCGTGCGCGCGCCCGCCGATGCTGACGCAGGGGTGCAGGTGGCCGGCCAGCACGAACGCGCCCGCCATCGGCCGCGGATGGTGGGCCAGGGCCAGGCCGCGCAGCATCAGCGGTTCGTCGACCGGCTGGATGTCGAGCACGGCCGGCGGGTCGCCGGCGCGGTCGTCGTGGTTGCCGCGCACCAAGGTCAGCTCCAGCGCGCCGTGGCGCTCGCGCCAGCGCAGCAGCGTCGCGAAGGTCGCCGCGCCGAGCGAGCGCGCCGAGTGCAGAAAGTCACCGAGGAAGACGATGCGCTTCGCCGCCAGCCGGTCGACGAGCCGGGTCAGCACCGACAGCGTCGCGTCGGTGGTGCCGGCCGGCACCGGCACGCCGAGCTGGCGAAAACTCGTGGCCTTGCCGATGTGGACGTCGGCGACCAGCAAGGTGTCGCACTCGGGCAAGAAGACCGCCTTCTCCGGCAACAGCATCAGGGTGTTGCCATGGATCTGCAGCGTCGCGGTCGCCACCGCGCCGGCCAGTTCGGTCGCTCTCATCGCCGGAGCAATCTACGGCGCGAGCAGGCGCAGCGCGGCGTCCAGGTGTTCGGTCGGGCTGCGCTTGAAGCCCGAGCGCGCGAAACGCTGCAGCCGGCCGACCGCGAACGAGGTCAGCACCGAGGCCTGCGCGTTCGCGTCGACCGTGGGCGTGGCGGAGCCGGCGGCATCGGCGATGCCGCGCAGGCTCTGGCGCAGCTGCGACTCGAAGCGCTCGAAGAACTGGTTCATGCGCGCGAGCAGCCGCTCGTGCTCGAACACCAGCGCGTCGCCGACCATCACGCGCGCCATGCCCGGGTTCTTCTCGGCGAACTGAAGCAGCACGGTCAGGGTCTTGTGCACCTGCGCCAGCGCGACCGCCTCGCGCTCGTGGATCTGGTTGACCAGCGTGAACACGCTGTGCTCGATGAACTCGATCAGCCCCTCGAACATCTGCGCCTTGCTGGCGAAGTGGCGGTACAGCGCGGCCTCGGAGACCTCGAGCTTGGCCGCCAGCGCCGCGGTGGTGATGCGGTCGGCGCCGGGCTGCTCGAGCATGCTCGCCAGCGTCTGCAGGATCTGCACGCGGCGTTCGCCGGGCTTGGGTCGCTTGCGCGCCGGCGCGTTCGCGACGACCGGTTCGGCCAGCACCTCGTCCGCTGGTGCCACGGCGTCGATCGGATCGGGAGGCTCGGCAGCGCTGGTCTCGGGAGGTGTCGGCATCACAGCGTAAGCAACTGTTGCAGCGATCTGATTTTGGCACACACGTAGCGGGGGCTCGGGCAAGGGTGAACACCAACTTCGCGGCGCCGGGTTCCATTGTTGGATCCGCTCGTGGCGCCGCCGCGCAGCTGCCCGCGGTAGCGCGCATCGAGGTAGCGTTGCATCCACACGGTGCGCATGCCCAGGCCGCGCGCGCACTTCTGGTTGGCCAGCGTGTCCTCGACCAGCACGCAGTCGCTCGCGCGCACCTTCAGCCGCGCCGCGATGCAGCGGAACATGCGCGCGTCGGGCTTGGGGCGCAGCTGGCCGAACATCGCCATGTCCTCGATGCTGATCACGCCGTCGAACAGGTCCGCCATCCGCAGGGCGTTCAACACGCGCAGCGTGTAGGCGCGCGGCGCGTTCGTCAGCACAAACTTGCGGCCGCGCAGCCGCTTCAACGCGGCGCGGTCGTGCGCGCTGGTGCGCAGCCGCTCCTCGAGGCCCGGGTGGCGGTGCGTGAGCTCGAGAAAGTGCGCCGCCTGGACGCCGTGGTGCCGCACCAGCCCGAGCAGGGTCGCACCGTAGCGGCTCCAGTAGTGGTCGCGCAGGCGCGCGGCGTCGGCCGGCTCGAGCCCGAGCTCGCTGACCATGTACGCGTTCATCGCCGCGCGGGTGGGCCCGAACGCGGCGTGGCTGGCATCGTGCAGCGTGTTGTCGAGGTCGAAGAGCCAGACGCGACGGATCGGCAAGCGCCAGGCCGTCGTCATGACGCACGCTCGCGCCGACGCGATTCGCGCGCGCTCAGGCCCCAGATGCTGGCCATCAGCAGCGTGCCGCCGATCCATTGCCAGCGGCTCAACTGCTCGCCGAGCAGCAGCGCCGCCAACGCCACGGCGGTCAGCGGCTCGACCAGCGTGGCGACCGTCAACGCGGTCGGCATCAGGCGCGCCGCGCCCCAGCTGAAGGCGAGCAGCGCGAGCGCGGCGACAAGCGTCAGGCAGGTCGTCATCGGCCCGGCGCCCAGGCGTTGAGACAGCCGGCCGCTGACCAAGGTGAACGCCGCGTAGAGCAAGGCCGACGCGATCGCGAAGCCGACGCCGCCGAGCATCAGCTCCGGTGGCAGGTCGCCGGTCGTGCCGCCGTGGCGGGCGACGATCAACGCCGTGCCGGTGAGCGCCGCCGCGAGCACGACGAGCAGCGCAGCGCCGGCCCGTTCCTGCCCGCGCAGCAGCGCGACACCGGTCACCAGCACCGGCGGCAGGCACAGCGCGATCGGCGTCGGGATCGACGCGCCGATGCGCTTGATGCCGACGAACCAGCACAGCACATACAAGGCCATGCAGCCGCCCGACGCCAGCACCAGCCCGGGCTGCGGCCGCACCGCACACCACAGCGCCGGCCGGCCGTACACCGCGAGCAGCACAAGCGCCCCGACGACAAAGCGCCGGAACGAGATCGTCTCGGGGCTGAAGCCGTGGCGCACGATCAGCAGGTTGACGACCAGCGCGCCGGTGCCCCAGAGCGCGCCGGCCGCGCACGCGGCGAGCAGCGCCGCGGTCGATCGGTCCCCGGCCGAGCTCAATGCGACCGGATCATCGTGTATGGTCCACGAGGCGTCCCGATGATCCGGTCTCAATGCGACCGGATCATCGTGCATGGTCCACGAGGCGTCCCGATGATCCGGTCTCAATGCGACCGGATCATCGTGCCGTAGGCCTGCTCGGTCAGCACCTCCAGCAGCATCGCGTGCGGCACGCGGCCGTCGATGATGTGCACGGTGTTGACGCCGTTCTTGGCCGCGTCGAGCGCCGACGCGATCTTCGGCAGCATGCCGCCGCTGATCGTGCCGTCGGCGAACAGCTCGTCGATTTCGCGCGCGCTCAGGTTGGTCAGCAGCTCGCCCGCCTTGTTCAGTACGCCGGGGATGTTGGTCAGC
>JANXZN010000259.1 GCA_025355545.1 Rhizobacter sp. | reverse complement strand
CCCCCGGCGCGAACGCGCCCGAGCAGTTCAACGTCATCATCGAGATCCCGATGAATGCCGACCCGATCAAGTACGAGGTCGACAAGGCCAGCGGCGCGCTGTTCGTCGACCGCTTCATGACGACGGCGATGCACTACCCGTGCAACTACGGCTACATCCCGCAGACGCTGTCGGACGACGGCGACCCGGTCGACGTGCTGGTGATCACGCCGTACGCACTGACCCCGGGCGTGGTCGTGACCTGCCGCGCGATCGGCGTGCTGAAGATGGAAGACGAGGCCGGTGGCGACGCCAAGCTGCTCGCGGTGCCGATCGACAAGATCCTGCCGATCTACACGCACTGGCAGAAGCCCGAGGACATCAACCAGCTGCGCCTGAAGGCGATCCAGCACTTCTTCGAGCACTACAAGGATCTCGAGGAGGGCAAATGGGTCAAGATCCAGGGCTGGGAGGGGCCGGAGTCGGCCAAGCAGGAGATCGTCGCCGGCATCGCGGCGTACCGGAACCAAGCGCCGACGAAACAGTCGTAAGCGATCCTCACGACGGCCACGCCCTTGATGCACCCATCGCTGCGTTCGATCCCCACCGCCGGCCTGCTCGCTGCTTGCCTTACCTTTGGCGCTGCCCCGTCGCTCGCCCAAACCCTGCCGGGCGGCATTCAGGCCGTGACCTCGGTCGAAGGCAGCGACGAGTACCGGCTGCCCAACGGACTACAGCTGCTGCTGATCCCCGACAACTCGAAGCCGACGACGACGGTCAACCTGACCTACCGCGTCGGCTCGCGCCACGAGAACTACGGCGAGACCGGCATGGCGCACCTGCTGGAGCACATGCTGTTCAAGGGCACGCCGCAGAGGAAGGAGCCGAAGGCCGAGCTGTCGCGACGCGGCTTCGCCTACAACGGCTCGACCTGGTTCGACCGCACCAACTACACCGCCAGCTTCGCGGCGAACGATGCGAACCTCGAGTGGTATCTCGGCTGGCTCGCCGATTCGATGCTCAACAGCTATGTCGCGCGCAAGGATCTCGATACCGAGATGACGGTGGTGCGCAACGAGATGGAGCGCGGCGAAAACAGCCCGAGCAGCATCCTGTTGCAACGCACGATGGCGCTGATGTACGACTGGCACAACTATGGTCACTCGACGATCGGCGCGCGCGCCGACGTCGAGAACGTCGACATCCCGCGCCTGCAGGCCTTCTATCACCTGTATTACCAGCCCGACAACGCGACCTTGACGGTCTCGGGCAAATTCGATCCGGCGCGTGTGCTGCAGTGGGTCGCGACGTCGCTCGGCGCGATTGCGAAGCCGGCGCGCCAGCTGCCGGTGCTGTACACGCTCGATCCGGTGCAGGACGGCGAGCGCAGCGTCACGCTGCGGCGCGTCGGCGGCACGCCGCTGGTCCAGGCTGGCTACCACGTGCCCGCCGGCCCGGCGCGCGACTACGCCGCGGTCGAGCTGCTCACCGTGATCCTGGGCGACACGCCGTCGGGCCGCCTGTACAAGCGCCTGACGCAGAAACAACTGGCCGCGGGCGTGGGCTCGTACTCGTTCGCGCTGGCCGACCCGGGCGCGATGTTCGTCAGCGCCGAGCTCGCGCCGGGGCAGGACGTCGACAAGGCGCGCGCCGAGTTGCTCGCGACGGTCGAGGGCATCGCGCGCGAGCCGATCACCGCCGACGAGCTGGCGCGTGCCAAGCTCAAGTGGCTGAAGGACTGGGATCAGTCCTTCACCAACCCCGAGACGGTCGGCCTGGCGATGTCGGAGTCGATCTCGCAGGGTGACTGGCGCCTGTTCTTCCTGACCCGTGACCGCGTTCGCGACGCCGCCCTGGCCGATGTGCAGCGCGTCGCCGAGCAGTACCTGCTGCCCGCGAACCGCACGCTCGGCGTCTACCTGCCGACCGATCAGCCGGTACGCGCGCCGGCGCTGGCGCGCCTCGATCTCGCGCAGACGATGAAGGAATTCAAGCCACAGGCCGCGGCGGCGAAGGTCGAGGCCTTCGAAGCCACGCCGGCCAATATCGACGCGCGGACCCAGACCTTCGCGATCGGCGGTGTGAAAGGCGCGTTGCTGCCCAAGGGCACGCGCGGCCAGGCGGTGAGCGCGGTGCTGATGCTGCAGTTCGGCGACGAGAAGAGCCTGTTCGGCCAGAGCGCTGCCGCGCAGGCCGCCGCAGCTCTGCTCGACAAGGGCACGAAGACGCTCAGCCGCCAGCAGGTGCAGGACCGGCTCGATGCGCTGAAGACCGAGCTGCGCGTCAGTGCCTCGGCCGGGCGCGTGACGATCGCGCTGGAGTCGCGCCGCGACGAGCTGCCGGCCGCGATCGAACTCGTCGGCGATCTGCTGCGCAACCCGAGCTTCCCACCCGATGCGCTCGACGAGTTCAAGCGCAGTGCGTTGAGCGGCATCGAACAGCAACGCAAGGACCCGGGCGCGCTCGCCCGCAACACGCTGGACCGTCTCGGCAACCCGTACCCGCGCGGCGACGTGCGCTACGACGCGAGCTTCGACGAGCTGGCCGACGAGTACCGCGCGCTGACGATCGAGCAGGTGCGCGGCTTCCACAGCCGTTTCTACGGCGCCGGCAGCGGCGAGTTCTCGGCCGTCGGCGACATCGACACCGCGAAGCTGCGCGCCGCGCTCCAGGCCGCGCTCGCGGGCTGGAGCGCGGACGCGCCATTCACGCGCGTGCCGCAGCCGCTGGTCGCGGTCAAGCCGCAGCAGTTGCTGATCGCCACGCCCGACAAGCCGAACGCGAACATGCTGGTGCGCCTGGGCGTGCCGCTGACCGACCTCGACGCCGACTACCCGGCGCTGACGATGGCGAACTACCTGCTCGGCTCGGGCGGCAGCGCGCGCCTGTGGAGGCGCATCCGCGAAGGCGAGGGCCTGTCGTACGACGTGCGCAGCATGATCGACTGGAACAACATCGACCGAAACTCGCTCTGGCAGGCGAGCGCGATCTTCGCGCCGCAGAACCGCGCCAGGGTCGAGACCGCGTTCCGCGAAGAGGTGGCACGCGCGCTGAAAGACGGCTTCACCGCGCTGGAGCTCGGCGAAGGCAAGTCGAGCCTGCTGAACTACCGCCAGCTGTCGCGCGCGCAGGATGCCGGTCTGGCCTACGCGCTGGCCAACAACCTGTACCTGGGCCGCACGTTCGCGCTGGCCGCTCAGGTCGACGCGGCGATCGGCCAGTTGACGCTGGAGCAGGTCAACGCCGCGCTGCGCAAGTACGTGACGCCCGAGCAGTTCGTAGCGGTGTTCGCGGGCGACTTCAAGCCCTGAGCGTCAATCGCCGGCCTTGAACGGCCGGCGCTCGTTCAGCTCGCTGAGGTAGTCGGCGACGCCGGCACCTTCGCGCGCCAGGAAGTCGCCGACCGCCTGCGCGAACTGCGGATGGGCGAGCCAGTGCGCCGACCAGGTCTGCACCGGCAGCAGGCCGCGCGCCATCTTGTGTTCGCCCTGCGCGCCGCCTTCGAAGCGCGCGTAGCCGTTGGCGATGCACCAGGCCAGCGGCCGGTAGTAGCAGGCCTCGAAATGCAGGCAGGGCACGTGCTCGACCGCGCCCCAGTAGCGGCCGAACGCGGCGCGCTGCCGCGGGTCGATGCAGATCAGCGAGGCGGCGATGCGTCGCCCGCCGCGCCAGGCGATGAACAGCAGCCAGTGCTCGGGCATCGTCGCCGCCATGCGGGCGAAGAAGTCACGCGTCAGGTAGGGCGTCGAGCCATGCTCGCGGTAGGTCTGCGCGTAGCAGCGATAGAAAAAGTCCCAGTCGTCGGCGCCGATCTGCGCGCCCTGCAGTTCGGTGAAGCTGACGCCGGCCTCGGCGACGCGGCGACGCTCCTGCTGGATCTTCTTGCGCTTGTCGCGCTGCAGACTGGCGAGCAGGCCGGCGAAGTCGCTGCTGGGCTCGGCGTCGCGCTGTGTCCAGTGGAACTGCACCGTGCTGCGCATCATCCAGCCTTCGTCGCGCGCCGCTTGCTGGTCGGCATCGTCGAGAAACAGCAGGTGCGCGGACGAGAGCTCGCCCTCGCGCGCAAGCTGCTGCATCGCGCGCAGCAGCAGGCGCCGCCCGGTCTGGTCCGTGGCGAGCAGGCGCGGCCCGGGCACCGGGGTGAACGGCACCGCATCGAGCAGCTTCGGGTAGTAATGCAGGCCGTGATGCTGATAGGCGTCGGCCCAGGCCCAGTCGAACACGTATTCACCGTAGGAATGTTCTTTCAGGTAGAGCGGGCAGGCGGCGATCAGCGTGGCGCCGTCGAACACGCACAGGAATTGCGGCAGCCAGCCGGTGGCGGCCACCGCGCTTGCCGATTCGTGCAGCGCGAGCAGGTACTCGTGGCGCATGAACGGCGTGGCAGACGGCTGCGCGGCGAGCAGTTCGTTCCAGCGCGCGGCGTCGATCGCGCCGGGTTCGTCGAAGACCCGAATGACATAATCATTCGAGGCCTGCGGGCTCTTTGGATCGATCGCAGAATCTTCTCGTCGCACGCCTGATTTCCCCACCATGTCAACACACGTTCCGGTCAAGGTCGCGCTGGTGCAGATCAACGCCACCGTCGGCGATCTGGCCGGCAACACGGGCCGCATCGTCGAGGCCGCGCGCCGTGGCTACGCGCAAGGCGCCAGACTCGTGCTCACGCCCGAGCTCGGCCTGTGCGGCTACCCGCCCGAAGACCTGCTGCTGCGCCCGGCGTTCATGCAGGCCTGCGCCGAGGCGCTTAGCCGTTGCGCGCGCGCGCTGAGCCGTTTGCCGGGTCTGTTCGTGGTGGTCGGGCATCCGCATCAGTTCGGTGATCGGGGCGATGTTAGGTCGAACTCGGTTTCGGTGCCGCAGCGCTACAACGCGGCCTCGCTGCTGAGCGAAGGCCGGGTGCTCGCGACCTACTGCAAGCGCGAGCTGCCCAACTACCAGGTCTTCGACGAGCGGCGCTATTTCGCCTCGGGCCGCGACGCCGGGCAGGGCGCGATGGTGTTCGAGGTGGGGGGGTTGCGCTTCGGCATCGTGATCTGCGAAGACGCCTGGTTCGACGAGCCCGGCCAGCTCGCCAAGGCGGCCGGCGCGCAGGTGCTGTGCGTGCTGAATGCGTCGCCGTTCCACCTCGGCAAGCTCGCCGAGCGCGAGCAGCGCATGGCGCAGACGGCGCGCGGCCTGCAGATGCCGCTGCTGTACGCGCACCTGGCGGGTGCGCAGGACGAGGTCGTGTTCGACGGTGCGTCGTTCGCGCTCGACGCCGACGGCGTCGTGACCGCCCGGGCCCCGATGTTCGACGAGGCGCTGACGCTGGTCGACGTGACCGAGCGCAGCGCGCGCGGCGCGCTGGCCGAGGTGCCGGCGATCGAGGCGCAGGCCTGGGCGGCGCTGGTGGTGGGCGTGCGCGAGTACGTCGACAAGAACGGCTTTCCGGGCGTGATCATCGGGTTGTCGGGTGGCATCGACTCGGCGCTGGTGCTGGCGATCGCGGTCGATGCGCTCGGGCCGCAGCGCGTGCGCACGGTGATGATGCCCTCGCCGTACACCGCCGACATCTCGTGGATCGACGCGCGCGACATGGCGCAGCGCCTGGCCGTGCGCTACGACGAGATCTCGATCGTGCCGATGTTCGAGGACTTCAAGAAGAGCCTGGCCGCCGAGTTCGCCGGCTGCGCCGAGGACGCGACCGAAGAGAACATCCAGGCTCGCATCCGCGGCATCCTGCTGATGGCGCTGTCGAACAAGTTCGGCTCCATCGTGCTGACCACCGGCAACAAGAGCGAGATGGCGACCGGCTACTGCACGCTGTACGGCGACATGGCGGGCGGCTTCGCGGTCATCAAGGACGTGGCCAAGACGCTGGTGTATCGCCTGGCGGCATGGAAGAACGCGCAGGGCCGCGAGGTGATCCCCGAGCGCATCATCACGCGCCCGCCGTCGGCCGAGCTGCGACGCGATCAGAAAGACCAGGACAGCCTGCCGCCCTACGAGGTGCTGGATGCGATCCTGGCGCGCTACATGGAGCAGGACCAGGGCATCGACGAGATCGTCGCCGCCGGTTTCGCACCGGCCGACGTGGAGCGGGTCACGCGCCTTATCAAGATCAACGAGTACAAGCGGCGCCAGGCGCCGGTGGGCATCCGCATCACGCACCGGGCGTTCGGGCGCGACTGGCGCTACCCGATCACCTCGAAGTTCCGCGCCTGAGCGGCGCCGATCGCTCCCGAACGCCCGCCTCGACATGACGAGTCACCTGCGGTGACGGGCAGCGACTGGCGCTACCCGAGCACCTCGAAGCCCCGCGCGTAAACTACTTGCGATCAAACCCTTCAGGAACTCGCCATGAAACAGATCACCGCGATCGTCAAGCCGTTCAAGCTCGAAGAGGTGCGCGAGGCGCTCGGGCAGGTCGGCGTCACCGGCCTGACCGTGACCGAGGTGAAGGGCTTCGGGCGTCAGAAGGGCCACACCGAGCTGTACCGTGGCGCCGAGTACGTGGTCGACTTCCTGCCCAAGGTCAAGCTCGAGGTCGTCGTGAAAGACAGCGATGTCGAGAACTGCATCGAGGCGATCGTCAAGGCCGCCAAAACCGGCAAGATCGGCGACGGCAAGATCTTCGTCAGCGCGGTCGAGCAGGTCATTCGCATCCGCACCGGCGAGACCAACGACGAGGCGGTCTGAGCCGTCAGATCCGGCCGTAGTCGTCTGGCGCGGTCGCGAGCGACGCGAGTGCGCCCAGCCGGTCCACGAGTGCGAGCGGGTCGGTGTCGACCTGCAGCAGATCGGTCTGGCTGCTGGCCATGAAGCCGCGCTCCCGGCTGTGCTGCAAAAAGCCCAGCAGTGCGTCGTAGTAGCCTGCGACATTCAACAGCCCGAGCGGCTTGTCGTGGTAGCCGAGCTGGCGCCAGGTCCAGGCCTCGAACAGTTCCTCGAAGGTGCCGATGCCGCCGGGCAGTGCCAGGAAAGCGTCGCTGCGCTCGGCCATCATCGTCTTGCGCTGGTGCATCGTGTCGACGACGTGCAACTCGGTCAGGCCGCGGTGGCCGAGTTCGCGTTCCATCAGCGATTGCGGGATCACGCCGACCACCGGGGCACCCGCTGCCAGCGCCGCGTCGGCAACCACGCCCATCAGCCCGGCGCGCCCGCCGCCGTAAACCAGCTGCCAGCCGCGGCGCCCGATCTCGGCGCCGACGGCACGCGCGGCGTCCGCATAGGCTGGCAAGTCGCCCGGCCGCGAGCCGCAGTAGACGCACAGCGAGAGAGCGCGCATCGCTCGGCTCGTGCTCAGGCGATGAAGCGTTGCCACAGCGCCGCCAGCCAGGTGCCGGCGCACAGCAGCAGCGACAGGAACACGGCGGCGCTGCCGATGTCCTTGGCGCGTTTGGACAGCTCGTGCCACTCGAACGAGACGCGGTCGATCGCGGCCTCGATCGCGGAGTTCAGCAACTCGACGATCAGCACCAGCGAGACCGACCCGGCCAGCAGCAGCACTTCGATCCAGTTGCGCCCGACCCAGAACGCCAGCGGCAGCAGCACGGCGGCGAACCAGAACTCCTGGCGAAACGCGCTTTCGCCGCGGTACGCGAGGCGCAGGCCGGCCAGCGAGTAGCCGACCGCGCGAACGATTCGGTCGACGCCGGTGCGGCCCTTGTGCGGATTCGTCATGGGGCCGGATTGTGCCTCGCGCCCGTAGCGCGCCAGTGCGTTCAGCGCGTGGCCGGCGACGCGGGCGCGTCGATCAGCCGCGTGCCGCACACCGCGTCGTGCCAGAACTGGCGTTGCGGGTGCAGCAGCGCGAGCAGCGCATAGACGACCACGCCGACGCCGACCGCGGCGAGCGTTGCGCGCGGCGACCAGCCGTTCAGATGCGCGATCAGCACGGCCGGCGCGACCCAGGCGCAGCTCGCGACGAAGCGGGCCAGCGCGCGCGCCTGGCTCAGCGGTCGACCCTGTGCGGTCACGACGCGGATGTGCCAGGTCTTCATCGGCAGCGTCTGGCCGCGCGCCGACCAGAACCAGCCGAAGTACACCGCGTAGATCAGCACGGTGATGACCTGCAGCGCGAATTCAGTTTGCAAAGGGTGCTGCTGGCCGGTGAGCGCGACGAACAGCGCGCCGATCGCGCCCGGGATCAACCCGATGCCGAACAGCAGCAGGCCTTCGTAGACGAACGACGCCATGCGTCGCCACAGGCTGGGCGCCGCCAAGGCGCTCGCGCCCTCGTCCCCGGGCACCGTCATTGCCGGGGAGGGTTCCCGCTCGCCGGGGCGGCGGCCGAGCGCGTCGCCGCACCCTGCGGGCCGCGCTGCGGCAGCAAGGTGGCCTTGTTCACGAACTCTGGCGTGGCAGCGATCTTCGGCATGCCGGGTTGCTGGTGGCCGGGTGGGCTGGGCCGCTTCGTGATCAGCGTGGTCGTGGCGCCGGGGCTGGCCTGCACCACCGTGGGCGCGACCGCGCGCGGCGGCGCGGCGTAGGCCGGGTTCGGCACGATGTTGGACTTGGCCTGCGGCAGCGCATCGCGCGCGCCCTTGTCGTTGCGCGCGCTCGCCGAGGCTGCCTTGCGCGCCGCCTCGGCGGCAGGAGCGGCACGCGCCGCGAGCTGCTGCTTCTGCTCCGGCGTGAGGGCCTGGTAGGCTTCCCAGCGCGCCTGGCGATCCTGCGTGGGTAGCTGCTTGGCCTCCTGAAAATGCATGCGCGCCTCGCCGCGCTCGCGCGGCGTCAGATTGGTCCACTCGGTCATGCGGTCCTGGATTCGGGCCTGCTCGGGCGGCGTCAGCTTCGGGAAGCGCGTCGACAACTCAAGCCACTTCTGCTTGCTGCGCAGATCGATGCCAGACCATTCATGCTCAAGCGGCCTCAGCGCGTTTTGCTGGGCCGGTTTCAGCGCGGACCAACGCACGCCTTGTTCTGGCGCCGGTTTGGCAGCAACCGTGCCCTGGGCGAAGGAATGCGCGGGCGACGCCAGGGTGAGTGCGCAGGCGGCCAGCGTCACCGCGAGGCCGACGCGTCGATATCGGCTCAACGGCGTCGACTGCGAACCCGCGGTCACGGCCACTTCCCTCACTCGCCCGGGGTCTTCAGAAACTCGACGAATCCCGCATCGCTGTAGGCGCGGGGTGGCAGATCGTCGGCGAGCAGCGCCGCGTCGACCTCGGCCGCGGTCGAAATCTGGGCATTCTCCTGCAGGCGCTGGATCAGGAACAGGCCGGCGGCGAGCGCGAGCATGGGCAGCACCGAGGCCAGCTTCAGCCACCAGCCCGACCCCGCCAAGCCGAGTATCGCCGCACCACCGCGACCGACGCCCACCGTGGCAGTCGCTTCGGCGCTGCGCGCGGCGCGGGCCCGTTCCAGCGCCTGCTCGCGCGCGAAACGCAGGCGTTCGCTCAGGTCGGGGCCGAGGTCGGCAACGCGCTCGGTCAGCCGGGCGGTGACGCGCAGCGCGAAACGCGCCTGCAGGGCGTCGAGGGCGGCCGGTGGGGGCAGGACGCCGGTGGGGCGAAGGTCGTTCTGGTTCATAGCGAAATCCCCTTTGTCTTCAAGGCCGTGGACAAGGCGTGCACCGCTCGTGAGCAATGCGTCTTGACACTTCCCTGCGAACAGCCCATCGCGGCAGCGGTCTCGGCGACATCGAGTTCCTCCCAGTAACGCAGCAGGAAGGCTTCCCGTTGACGCCCGGGCAATCGAGCCACCTCGGCCTCGATCGCTAGCAGGATCTGCGCCCGCGAGACGGAGTCCGCCGCGCTTTCCGAGGCGAGCGAGCCGCCCAGCGCCTCCAGCGTTTCGAGGATGTCGAAGTCGCCGTCGCCACCCGCCGACTCGAAGTCGGAGAAGTTCTTGACGACGGCGTTGCGCACCTTCTGGCGCCGGAACCAGTCCATCGTCGCGTTCGACAGGATGCGCTGGAACAGCAACGGCAGTTCGGCGGCGGGGCGATCGGCGTACTTCTCGGACAGGCGGATCATCGTGTCCTGCACGATGTCCAGCGCGGCGTCTTCGTTTCGCACCGCATAAAGCGCGCGCTTGAAGGCGCGCTTGTCGACGCTCTTCAGGAAGTCGGAGAGTTCTTTGTCGGATGCCAAGAGCGTCTGTGCCGAAAGCGGCGGGACCCCGAACACAAAGGCGCGATTATCTCATCGCGGGCGGGGAGTGCCCTGGGCTCTGCCGCGGTGCAACAAGGCAGTGACATAATCACTGGTTGCACGACAGTTCCGGTCGATCGCTGGCACCCTCAACCGGGGCGCCAGGGCGCATCGACCCTCAGGCACCACACCCGTCTCACGAGGATGAGGAAAGGCGCACCGATGGTTTTTCGTCAGAGAAATTCGCAAAGGTTCTCGAACATGAACATCTCGCCCACCGAAATGAAGCGGGCTGCCTCGGCGCAGCCGCAGCACCCCCCCGCCGAGCCGAACGGCTCCGAAATCCTCATCAAGTGCCTCCAGGCCGAGAACGTCAAGTTCCTCTGGGGCTACCCCGGCGGCGCGGTTCTCTACATCTACGACGCGCTCTACAAGCAGGACACGATCGAGCACGTACTGGTGCGCCATGAGCAGGCCGCCGTGCATGCCGCCGACGGCTATGCGCGCGCCACCGGCGAGGTCGGCGTGGCGCTGGTCACCTCGGGCCCCGGCGTGACGAACGCGGTTACGGGCATCGCGACGGCCTACATGGACTCCATCCCGATGGTGATCATCACCGGGCAGGTGCCGACGCCGGCGATCGGCCTGGACGCCTTCCAGGAGTGCGACACGGTCGGCATCACGCGCCCGATCGTCAAGCACAACTTCCTGGTCAAGGACGTGCGCGAGCTGGCGATGACCATGAAGAAGGCGTTCCATATCGCCCGCACGGGCCGGCCCGGTCCGGTGGTCGTCGACATCCCGAAGGACGTGTCGATGGCGAAGGCGTCGTTTTACTACCCCGAGCGCGTCGAGATGCGTTCGTACAACCCGGTGCGCAAGGGCCACGGCGGCCAGATCCGCAAGGCGGTGCAGCTGCTGCTGAGCGCGAAGCGCCCATACATCTACACCGGCGGCGGCGTCGTGCTCGGCAATGCATCGGCCGAGTTGCGCGAGATCGCCGAACTGCTCGGCTACCCGGTCACCAGCACGCTGATGGGCCTGGGCGCGATGCCGGCGAGCGACCCGAAGTTCCTGGGCATGCTGGGCATGCACGGCACCTACGAAGCCAACATGACGATGCAGCATTGCGACGTGCTGCTGGCCGTCGGCGCGCGATTCGACGACCGCGTGATCGGCAACCCGAAGCACTTCGCGTCGGTCGAACGCAAGATCATCCATGTCGACATCGACCCGTCGTCGATCAGCAAGCGCGTGCGCGTCGACATCCCGATCGTCGGCGACGTGAAGGACGTGTTGCAGGAGCTGATCGCGCAGATCAGGGAGGCGCAGCTCAAGCCCGACAAGGCCGTCATTTCGACGTGGTGGGGCCAGATCAACGAGTGGCGCAAGCGCGATTGCCTGGCATTCAAGAACAGCACCGAGGTCATCAAACCGCAACTGGTGGTGCAGACCTTGTGGGAGCTGACCAAGGACAGCGACGCCTACGTCACCTCCGACGTCGGCCAGCACCAGATGTGGGCCGCACAGTACTACCGCTTCGAGGAACCGCGCCGCTGGATCAACTCCGGCGGTCTGGGCACGATGGGGGTTGGCCTGCCGTACGCGATGGGCATCAAGCTCGCGAAGCCGGAGGCCGACGTGTTCTGCATCACCGGCGAAGGCTCGATCCAGATGTGCATCCAGGAACTATCGACCTGCCTGCAGTACAAGACCCCGGTCAAGATCATCTCGCTGAACAACCGCTATCTGGGCATGGTGCGGCAGTGGCAGCAGATCGACTACGGCGGCCGCTACTCGCACAGCTACATGGACGCGCTGCCCGACTTCGTCAAGCTCGCCGAGGCCTATGGCCACGTCGGGTTGCTGGTCGAGAAGCCCTCGGACGTGGAAGGCGCGCTGCGCGAGGCGATCCGCCTGAAGGACCGCACCGTTTTCCTCGACATCCGCACCGACCCGACCGAGAACGTCTGGCCGATGGTGCAGGCGGGCAAGGGCATCAGCGAGATGCTGCTCGGCTCCGAAGACCTCTGATCCATTTTTTTGGCCGGGTGTGGCCAAGGTTCGTCGGTTACCGCCGGCGGCACTGAAGAGCGCACCCCAACCCGTCAATCCTCATGAAACACATCATTGCATTGCTGCTCGAGAACGAGCCCGGCGCGCTGTCGCGCGTGGTCGCGCTGTTCTCGGCGCGCGGCTACAACATCGAGAGCCTGACGGTCGCGACCACCGAGGACGCCTCGCTGTCGCGCATGACGATCGTGACCAAAGGCTCGGACGAAGTCATCGAGCAGATCACCAAGCACCTGAACCGGCTGATCGAGGTCGTCAAGGTCGTCGACCTGACCGAAGGCGCGTTCACCGGACGCGAGCTGATGCTGATCAAGGTTCGCGCGGTCGGCAAGGAGCGCGAGGAGATGAAGCGCATGGCCGACATCTTCCGCGGCCGCATCATCGACGTGACCGACAAGAGCTACACCATCGAGCTCACCGGCGACACCGGCAAGCTCGACGCTTTTCTGGAGGCGATCGACCGCGCCGCCATCCTCGAAACCGTGCGCACCGGCACCAGCGGAATCGGTCGCGGCGAGCGCATCCTGCGCATCTGATCCACCCCGCGCCTCAATTGAACCGAAGGAGAATCCCATGAAAGTCTACTACGACAAGGACGCCGATCTGAGCCTGGTCAAAGGCAAGAGCGTCGCGATCATCGGCTACGGCTCCCAGGGCCACGCGCACGCGCAGAACCTGAACGACAGCGGCGTCAAGGTCACGGTCGGCGTGCGCAAGGGCGGCCCGTCGTGGGCCAAGGCCGAAGCGGCCGGCCTGAAGGTCGCCGACGTGGCCGACGCGGTCAGGCAGGCCGACGTCGTGATGATGCTGCTGCCCGACGAGCAGATCGCCGCGGTCTACAAGAACGATGTCGAGCCGAACATCAAGCAGGGTGCGTCGCTCGCGTTCGCGCACGGCTTCAACGTGCACTATGGCCAGGTCGTGCCGCGCGCCGACCTCGACGTCTGGATGGTCGCGCCGAAGGCCCCCGGCCACACGGTGCGCTCGACCTACACGGCGGGCGGCGGCGTGCCGCACCTGATCGCGGTGCATGCCGACCGCACCGGCAAGGCACGCGATCTGGCGTTGAGCTACGCGGCGGCGAACGGCGGTGGCAAGGCCGGCGTGATCGAGACCAACTTCCGCGAGGAGACCGAGACAGATCTGTTCGGCGAACAGGCCGTGCTGTGCGGCGGCGCCGTCGAACTGATCAAGGCCGGCTTCGAAACGCTGACCGAAGCAGGCTACGCGCCCGAAATGGCGTACTTCGAGTGCCTGCACGAACTGAAGCTCATCGTCGACCTGATCTACGAAGGCGGCATCGCCAACATGAACTACTCGATCTCGAACAACGCCGAGTACGGCGAGTACGTGACCGGGCCGAAGATCGTCACCGACGAGACGCGCGCGGCGATGCGCAAGGCCTTGAAGGACATCCAGACCGGCGAGTACGCGAAGAGCTTCATCGTCGAGAACCGCGCCGGTGCGCCGACCTTGATGTCGCGCCGCCGTCTGACCGCCGAGCATCCGATCGAGGTGGTGGGCGAGCAACTGCGCGCGATGATGCCCTGGATCAAGAAGAATCGCCTGGTCGACCAGTCGAAGAACTGACCGGTTCGTTGCGCCGAAGCACGCAAGGCGGCGGGGTTCGTTCCGCCGCCGTTTCGCATTCTTTCCACGGTATCCTTTGCGCATGAACACCGCACCCGACGACGAAGACGAGGCCAGCGAAGTCGCGCCGCGCCTGCGGCGCAAGGGCATCTACATCCTGCCCAACCTGTTCACTTTGGCGGCGCTGTTCGGTGGTTTCTACGCCGTCGTGATGGCGATGAACGGGCGCTTCGAGCAGGCCGCGTACGGCGTCTTCTGCGCGATGGTGCTCGATTCGCTCGACGGCCGCGTCGCGCGCATGACGAACACGCAGAGCACCTTCGGCGAGCAGATGGACAGCCTGTCGGACATGGTCTCGTTCGGCGCCGCACCGGCGTTGATCGCCTACGAGTGGGCGCTCAAGGGCCTGGGCAAGCCTGGCTGGATCGCCGCGTTCGTCTACTGCTCGTGCGCGGCATTGCGCCTGGCGCGCTTCAATACCAACCTGGCGGTGGTCGACAAGCGCTTCTTCCAGGGCCTGCCGAGCCCGGCCGCCGCGGCCCTCGTGATGGGCTTCATCTGGCTGATGGACAACCAGGGCTTCAACGGCGGCAGCGAAGGCCACTGGCTGATGTGGACGACCTTCGGCGTCACGCTGTACTCGGGCTTGACGATGGTCACCAACGTGCCGTTCTACAGCTTCAAGGACGTGAGCTTCAAACGCTCGGTGCCGTTCATCGTGATCGTCGCGATCGCGCTGTTCATCGCGGTCATCAACATCCACCTGCCCGGCGCATTGTTCGGCTTGTTCATGGTCTACGGCCTCTCGGGCTACGGCGTCTACGTCTGGAAGCGCATGAAGGGCCGGCCGGTCAGCGTGATCGCCACCTCGATGGACGAGCCCGACGAACAGGGGCTGCACCGTTGATGAGTCGTGCTACATTTCGTCCCATGACGTTCGTGCCGGCCATTGCTGCGCTGCTACTCCTAGGGGAACCACGGGTTCGCTAGTCACGCACGTCCGCACGTCCTGATTCAACGGCCCGTATGCAACCTGCAGCGGGCCGTTTGTCATTTTCGTTCTGCAGGTCGCGAACTCACTGGAAGCACACCATGTTGAAGCAACCGCAGCACAAGTACCGCGCCTTCGCGCCGATCAGTCTCCCCGACCGCAGCTGGCCCGATGCCGTGCTGACGCGTGCGCCGGTCTGGCTCAGCACCGACCTGCGCGACGGCAACCAGGCGCTGATCGAGCCGATGGATCCGCAACGCAAGCTGCGCATGTTCGAGATGCTGGTGCGAGTCGGATTCAAGGAGATCGAGGTCGGCTTCCCGTCGGCCTCGCAGGCCGAGTTCGATTTCCTGCGCCTGCTCATCGCCGAGAACCGCATCCCGGACGACGTGACGATCCAGGTGCTGACGCAGGCCCGGCCGCAACTCATCGAACGCACCTTCGAGTCGCTGACCGGCGCCAGGCGGGCGATCGTGCACTTGTACAACGCGGTCGCACCGGTGATGCGCCGCGTCGTGCTGGGGCTGGACGAAGACGGCATCGTCGAGCTCGCGGTCACTCACGCGCGGATGATTCGCGACTGCGCGGCGCGCCAGCCGGCGACCGAGTGGCGCTTCGAATACTCGCCCGAGATGTTTTCCGGCACCCAGCTCGCGTTCAGCAAGCGCGTGGTCGACGCGGTGACCGAGGTCTGGCAACCGACGCCGGCGCGCCAATGCATCGTCAACCTGCCGTCGACGGTGGAGCATTCGACACCCAACATCTTCGCCGACATGATCGAGTGGATGCATCGCCACCTCGCACGGCGCGACGCCATCGTGCCGTCGGTGCACCCGCACAACGACCGCGGCACCGGCACCGCGGCCGGCGAGTTCGCGCTGATGGCCGGCGCCGATCGCATCGAAGGCTGCCTGTTCGGCAACGGCGAGCGCACCGGCAATGTCGACCTCGTCAACATCGCGTTGAACCTGTACACGCAGGGCGTCGCGCCCGGACTGGATTTCTCCGACATCGACGAGGTGCGGCGCTGCGTCGAGCACTGCAACCAGTTGCCGATGCACCCGCGCCACCCCTACGTCGGCGACCTCGTCTACACCTCGTTCTCGGGTTCGCACCAGGACGCGATCAGGAAGGCGTTCGCGGCGCGCCGTGACGGCCAGATCTGGGACATGCCCTACCTGCCGATCGACCCGAAGGACCTGGGCCGCAGCTACGACGCGGTGATCCGCGTCAACAGCCAGTCGGGCAAGGGCGGCATCACCTATCTGCTCGAGAGCGAATACGGCCTCGAGCTGCCGCGCCGCCTGCAGATCGAATTCGGCCAGGTCGTGCAGGCGGTGATGGACGATGCCGGCAAGGAACTCACGGCCGCCGACATCTGGCAAATCTTCGAGCGCGAGTATGCGATCGGCGATGCGGGCCACGCGCAGGTCTTGCACCCGGTGATCGCCGAGCAGCCGGACGGCAGCGTGCGACTGGCGGTCGACGTGGCGATCGGTCACCGCCAGCTGCACCTCGAGGGTGCGGGAACCGGCCCGATCGACGCGTTCGTCACCGGCCTGGCGGCGCACATCGGCAGCGCAGTGCGCGTGCTCGATTACCACGAGCATTCGATCGGCAGCGGCGCCGACGCGCGCGCAGTCGCGTACCTCGAGCTGCGGGTGGGCCGAAGCGCCGGCGAAGGGCAGACGCTCTTCGGCGTGGGCATCGACAGCAACATCGTCTCGGCCTCTCTGAAGGCGATCGCCTCGGGGCTGAACCGAGCGCACGGCATCGTCTTCACGGTCGATGCGCGCACGGCCCTCGCCTAAGATCGGCACCGTTCACAAGGAGCAAGACCATGGCCGACAAGCTGATCATTTTCGATACCACGCTGCGCGACGGCGAACAGTCTCCGGGCGCCTCGATGAACAAGGACGAGAAGCTGCGGATCGCGCGCCAGCTCGAACGCCTGAAGGTCAACGTGATCGAGGCCGGCTTCGCCGCCTCGTCGAACGGCGACTTCGAGGCCGTGAGGGCGATCGCGCATGCGATCAAGGACAGCACGGTGTGCTCGCTCGCCCGCGCCAACGACCGCGACATCTCGCGCGCCGCAGAGGCGCTGGCCGGCGGCAACTCGACGCGCATCCACCTGTTCCTCGCGACGAGTGCGCTGCACATGGAAAAGAAGCTGCGCATGACGCCGGACCAGGTATTCGAGCAGGCCAGGCTGTCGACGCGATTCGCGCGCAATCTGTCGGGCGATGTGGAGTTTTCGCCCGAAGATGGCTACCGCTCCGACCCCGATTTCCTGTGTCGCGTGCTCGAGGCGGTGATCGACGAGGGCGCGACGACGATCAACGTGCCAGACACCGTCGGCTACGCGATCCCCGAGCTTTACGGCAACTTCATCCTCGACCTGCGCACGCGCATACCGAACGCCGACAAGGCGGTCTGGTCGGTGCACTGTCACAACGATCTCGGCATGGCGGTGGCGAACTCGTTGGCCGGCGTGATGATCGGCGGTGCGCGCCAAGTCGAGTGCACGATCAACGGCCTGGGCGAGCGCGCGGGCAACTGCTCGCTCGAAGAAATCGTGATGGCAGTGAAGACACGGCGCGACTATTTCCGGCTCGATCTGGACATCGACGCGACGCAGATCGTTCCGGCCTCGCGACTGGTCGCGCAGACCACCGGCTTCGTCGTGCAACCGAACAAGGCGGTGGTCGGAGCGAATGCCTTCGCGCACGCCTCGGGAATCCACCAGGACGGCGTGTTGAAGGCGCGCGACACCTACGAGATCATGCGCGCCGAGGACGTCGGCTGGGCCGCCAACAAGATCGTGCTCGGCAAGCTGTCGGGCCGCAACGCATTCAAGCAGCGGCTGAAGGATCTCGGTATCGATCTCGAATCGGAGGCCGAGATTAACGCCGGCTTCGTTCGCTTCAAGGAACTCGCCGATCGCAAGAGCGACATCTTCGACGAGGACATCATCGCGCTGGTGATGGACGAATCGGTCACTTCCGAACACGAGCACTACCGGCTGCTCGCGCTTTCGCAGCACTCCGAGATGGGGGAAACGCCGCACGCCAGCGTCGCGTTCGCGGCCGGCGAGGTCGAGCATCACGCCGAGAGCGACGGCAACGGCCCGGTCGACGCGAGTTTGAAGGCGATCGAGTCGAAACTGCGAACTGGTGCCGAAATGCTGCTCTATTCGGTGAATGCGATCACCTCGGGCAGCACAGAATCGCAAGGCGAAGTGACGGTGCGGCTGCAACACGGCGGCCGGGTCGTCAACGGCGTAGGTGCAGACCCGGACATCGTTGTGGCGTCGGCCAAGGCCTACCTCGCGGCGTTGAACAAGCTGCACAGCAAGGTCGAACGCGTTGCCGCCCAGGGTTGAGACTTACTGCACGGTCTGACCACTCTCAAGTCCCGACTTGAGGAAGAGCGCGTAAGTTTTTGATCTTGCGCGTTTTTTTTCTTTCACATAGACTCGCCGCACTGAGCGTAAAGGGACTGCTGTGGCATCGATCAAGAAGTTTGTGACAACTGGCGTGCTGGCCGTCCTGGCCGCCCTGTCGCTCACCTTGACGACGCACGCGGACGCTGCCGAGCGCGCCGCGGCGAAGAAGAAGACGCACACGGTCGCCCCGCTGAAGGACAAGGCGCTGCGCTCCGGCAAGGCGTCGCGTCCGATCGCGGTGCTGCGCAACGGCCGTTCCGGCAACCTGAAGCGCGTCTCGTCGGTGCTGCGGGTCGAACCGGCCAGCCCGTCGTTCGGCCAGCTCTATGGTCTGCACAACACCGCCGACGCTCTCGAACTGAAGTCCAGCGTCGCGCTGGTGCTTGACTCCGACACCAACGAGGTACTCTTCAGCAAGAACCCGAGCGCGGTGCTGCCGATCGCGTCGCTGACGAAGCTGATGACCGCGGTCGTCGTCACCGAAGCGAAGCTGCCGCTGAACGAGGCACTGACCATCACCGACGACGATGTCGACACCGAGAAGAACAGCCGGTCGCGGCTGCGCGTGGGCACCACGCTGAGCCGCGAAGAGATGCTGCACCTCGCGCTAATGTCGTCCGAGAACCGCGCCGCACACGCGCTCGGCCGCGCCTATCCCGGCGGGCTCGAGGCCTTTGTCGGCGCGATGAACGCCAAGGCGCACGAGCTCGGCATGAACGACACGCACTACGTGGAGCCGACGGGCCTGTCGAGCCGCAACCAGTCCAGCGCGCGCGACCTCGCGACGCTGGTCAAGGCGGCGCAGGAGCATCCGCTGATCCGCGAGTTCTCGATCTCGCCGGAATACGAGGTCGAAGTCGGCAAGCGCACGACCCAGTTCCGCACGACCGACGCTCTGGTGCGCAGCCCGTCGTGGGACATCCTGCTGCAAAAGACCGGCTACATCACCGAAGCCGGCCGCTGCCTGGTGGTGCAGGCCCGCATGGCCGGGCGCAAGCTGATCATGGTGTTCCTGGATTCGGCCGGCAAGTATTCGCACATCGGCGACGCCGAGCGCGTGCGCCGCTGGGTCGCGGAGCTGCCGGCCCGCACGCCGGTGGTGGTGTTACCTGCCGCGGTGGCGGTGCTGCCGAAGCCCGAGTCCTGAGCGCCGGCTCAGCGCCGATGCCCGAGCGCCGCTGAAATCTGCGCGGCCGTTTCCTTCAGGCGCTCCAGCCAGCTTTCCTCGAGCCGGTCCGCCGGCGCCGAGATCGACAGACCCGCGACCAGCTTGCCCTGATCGTCGAGGATGCTGGCGGCCATGCAGCGCACGCCCAGTTCCAGTTCTTCGTCGTCGCGCGCAGTGCCGTACTGATTCACGCGCGCCAGTTCGCGCTCGAGTTGCGCGAGTTCGGTGATGCTGTTGCGGGTGTGGCCGGCCAGGCCGGTGCGCGTCGCGTAGGCTCGCACGCGCTGGGCGTCGTCGTGGGCCAGGAACAGCTTGCCGACCGAGGTCAGGTGCAGCGGCGCACGGCCGCCGATTGCGCGCACCACCTGCATCCCCGAGCGTTCGCTGTAGGTGCGCTCGATGTAGACGATCTCGTCGCCCTGGCGCATCGACAGGTTCACCGGTTGGTGGGTCAGCTTGTGCAACTCGCGCATCGGGCCGAGCGCGGCGTCGCGCACGTCCAGGCGCGCCTTCACCAGATTGCCGAGCTCCAGCAGGCGCATGCCGAGGCGGTAGCTGCCGGCTGCCGGTCGATCGACATAGCGGCCGATCGTCAGGTCGTTGAGGATGCGGTGCGCGGTCGAGGGGTGCAGGCCGGTCTGCTCGCTGATCTGCTTCAGCGAGACCGGATCGGGATAACTCGCCAGCACGTCGAGCAGCCCGAAAGCGCGTGCCAGCACCTGTATCGTCGGAGTCTTGATGTCGCCTTTCGCCATGAATGTCATTCTCGCTCAAGTCGTTGCATTTTTGTATGGCGAAATACTCGGCTGCGATCCGAGAGCCAGGAGCAAGCTTCGTGCCCTGGTGGGAACAATCGTGCTGGCCGCGCTGGCGCCGACGGCAGCGCTGCCAGCGCGAGCCCAGAACGGCGGCGACTATCTGCGGCGCCACTACGACTTCAGCGCAGCGCCGGCCGCCGCCGCAGCGTTGCGCGCACCGCAGTGGCGCCAGATTCCGAGTGCCGACGGGCGCCTGACCAGCAAGCAGATCGGCCTGGTGATTAACACCGCCGACCCGTACTCGGTGGCGGTCGGCGCGTTCTATATCAAGGCCCGCGGTCTGACCCGCGCACAGGTTCTGCGCTTGCAGTTGCCGTTGCGCGGGGGCCTGACGCCGGAGGAGTTCAAGGCCTTTGCGGCGGCCGTCGATGCGTTCTTCGACGCGCCGGTGCAGGCGCTGGCGCTCGCCTGGAGCCAGCCCTACGCGGTCGAGTGCAACTCGATCACCGGGGCGCTCGCGCTCGGCTTCGATGCGGCGCTCTGCGAGCACAGCTGCGCAGCGTCGCTGCGCTCGCCGTACTTCGACAACCCGTCGACGCATCCGTACACCGACCTGAGGATGCGTCCGTCCATGCTGCTCGCGGCCCGCGACGTGCCGACAGCCGAGGCGATGATCCGCCGTGGTGTGGCTGCCGACGGCAGCCTCGTTCTGCGCGGCGCGCCACCGGTCCATGCCTACTTCGTGACGACCAGCGACCGCGCGCGCAGTGCGCGCTCCGGGCTGTTCCCGCCGCCCGGACTGCTGCGCCGCCAGGGCGTGGAGGTGCATGTCGAGACGACGCAGGCGATCGAGAACGCGCAGCGCGTGCTGGTCTACCAGACCGGGCTGGCCAAGGTGCCAAAGCTCGACACGCTGAAGTGGGTGCCGGGGGCGCTCGCCGATCACCTGACCTCGTTCGGCGGCGTGCTGGGCGGCGCAGGCGGCCAGATGTCGATCCTGGACTGGATCACCTCGGGCGCGACCGCGAGCTACGGCACCGTGTCGGAGCCCTGCGCGCACCCTCAGAAGTTCCCGCACCCGCAGCTGCTGCTGTTGAACTATCTGCAGGGCGCGACCGCGCTCGAGGCCTACTGGCGCAGCGTGGCCTGGCCGCAGCAGGGCGTGTTCATCGGCGAGCCGCTGGCGGCGCCGTTCGCGCGGCGCTGAACGAGCGCGTCAGCACAGCAGTCCGACGGCCTGCGCTGCGCTGCGCACCGCGCCTTCCAGCGTCGCCGGGTAGGGCCCTGCGACATGATCGCCCGCGGCGTGCAGGCCCGGCGCGATCTCCATTGCGGGCCGCGCCAGGCCGGGCGTGCAGCGAAAGGTCGCGCGTTTCTCGGTCAGCGTGCGCAGCGGCACGAGCGGCGCGCGCAGGTGTCCGCCCAGCGCCGCGTGGGCCTGCGCCAGCGTCGCCTGCGTGCTGGCCTCCATGCCGCGATCGACCCAGGGCTGGGCGCCGCTGATCACGAACGCGAGCAGGCCGCCCGGCCCGCCGAGCTGGCCGCGGTCGAACACGAACTGCGCCGGCGCGCGCGCGTCCGAGCGCAGCGCCAGCATCGGTTCGGGCAGGCGCACACCTTCGCCGCGCAGATAGACCGTGACGATCGGCTCGTAGCGCAGCGCGGCGGCCGTCGACGACCAGCCCGGCGCGATCGTGCGCGTCAGGCGTGCGGCTTCGCCGGGCGGGGTGGCGAGCACGACACGGTCGAAGGGCTCGTCGTTGAGCAGCCAGGCATCGTTGCGCCGCACCAGGGCCTCGACGCGACGCTGCAGCCGAAGATCGGCGCCCGCCTCGACCAGCCAGCGTTGCGCCGGCGCGGGCAGCAGCGCGCTCAGGCTGACGCGTGGCAGCAGCAGGTCGGCCGAGCCGGGGCCGGAGAAAAGGGCATCCTTCAGCACGCGCAGGAACACCGCGGCACTGGCCTCGGTGGCCGGCGTGTTCAGCGCTGCGATGCACAGCGGATCGATCAATTCGTCGCGTACCGGCACCGGCAGGGCACGCGTCAAGGTCGCCACCGTCAGCCCCGGCTCGCAGTGAAAGCCGCGCGCCGCCCAGCCACTTGCGGCGGCGAGCAGCGCGAGGCGGGCGTGCAGGCGCCAGCCGCGCTGACGCAGCACCGCGCCGGCGAACGCGAGTGCGGGCGAACCGGGCTTCAGGTGCAGGCCGCTGCCGTCGGGGTAGCCGATGCGCAGCGGCGTGCGCACGAACGCGTCGCTCGTCGCCACGCCCAGCGTCTGCAGCAGCGCGAGTGTCTCGACGTAGGCGCCGATCAGGATGTGCTGGCCGTTGTCGAGCGTCAGGCCGTCGACATCGACGCCGCGGGCGCGCCCGCCGAGTTGCGGCGCCATCTCGAACAGCGTCACCGCGTGACCGCGGCGCACGCCCTCGACCGCCGCGGCCAGCCCGGCCCAGCCGCCGCCGACGACCGCGAGCCTGCCGCTCGCCACGCTAGTGTAGTGTTGCATTCTGTTTAGAACGTAAGCGGCTATTCGCTCGGATGACCTTCTGCAGGATGTCGGCAGCGCTCTTGGTCCAGATGAACGGCTTGGGCTTGGTGTTGTGATGAGCGACGTACGCATCAATGGCGGCGACCAACTCCGCCACGCTGGTGAACACGCC
>JANXZN010000170.1 GCA_025355545.1 Rhizobacter sp. | reverse complement strand
CGGGGCGACGTTCTTGTTGGTCCAGTCCATCTCCGACACGTGCACCAGGCCTTCGATGCCCGGCTCGATCTCGACGAACGCGCCGTAGTCGGCGATGTTCGTGATCTTGCCGAACAGCCGCGTGCCGTTCGGGTAGCGGCGCGACACGCCGTGCCACGGGTCGTCGCCCAGCTGCTTGATGCCGAGCGAGACGCGGTTCTTCTCGGCGTCGAACTTCAGGACCTTGGCCTGCAGCTCCTGGCCGACCTGCACCACCTCGCTCGGGTGACGGACACGGCGCCAGGCCATGTCGGTGATGTGCAGCAGGCCGTCGATGCCGCCGAGGTCGACGAACGCGCCGTACTCGGTGATGTTTTTGACGACACCGTTGACGATCGCGCCTTCGTGCAGCGTCGACAGCAGCTTGCCGCGCTCTTCGCCCATCGAAGCCTCGACGACAGCGCGGCGCGACAACACGACGTTGTTGCGCTTGCGGTCGAGCTTGATGACCTTGAACTCCATCGTCTTGCCCTCGAACGGGCTCATGTCCTTGACAGGGCGCGTGTCGAGCAGCGAGCCCGGCAGGAAGGCGCGGATGCCGTTGACGAGCACCGTGAGGCCGCCCTTGACCTTGCCGTTCACGGTGCCGGTCACGAACTCGCCGGATTCGAGCGAGTTTTCCAACGAAAGCCACGAGGCCAGGCGCTTGGCCTTGTCGCGCGACAGGATCGTGTCGCCGTAGCCGTTCTCGACCGCGTCGATCGCGACCGAAACGAAGTCGCCGACCTGGACTTCGAGCTCGCCCTGGTCGTTCTTGAATTCTTCGATCGGAACATAGGCCTCCGATTTGAGGCCCGCGTTCACGACCACGAAACTGTGTTCGACGCGCACCACTTCGGCAGTGATGACTTCGCCGCTGCGCATTTCCGAGCGAGTCAGCGACTCCTCGAACATCGCGGCGAAGGATTCCATGCCGCTGGATTCGGCAACTTGGGTTTGGGACATTGGGTGTTTCCGGTGCGGTCTCGCGACCGCGGGGTTGGGTTGAACAACCGCCGCCCTGGCGTGCCTTCGGATGAGTGGCACAGGAGGGAGGGCGACGGGCTCTTCTTGCGTTACTGCTTCTCGCCCTTCAAGTCGCCTTGAAAGGCCTGCGCTGCTCCCAGGCCGTCAGCACTGCGTCCACCGAGGCGTCGACGCTAAATGCCGAGTTGTCCAGCAACATCGCATCTGCGGCCGGCCTGAGCGGCGAGACGGCGCGGGTTTGATCCCGCGCGTCACGCAGTTCCAGTTCGGCGCGAAGACTATCGATATTAGCCGAAATTCCCTTTGAAATCAACTGCTTGTAGCGCCGTTCGGCGCGCGTGGCGGCGCTCGCGGTCAGGTAGATCTTGAGGTCGGCGCCGGGGAAGATCACCGTGCCCATGTCGCGCCCGTCGGCAACCAGCCCGGGCAGCCGGTGGAACGACAGCTGGAGCGTGCGCAGCGCGGCGCGCACCAGCGGGAAGGCCGAGACCTTGGAGGCGAGCGCGCCGACCTCTTCCAGGCGCAGCGTTTCCGTCACGTCCTGGCCGGACAGACGAATCTCGCCCGGCCCGAAATGCAGGTCGAGATTGGTCGCGAGCTGAGCCAGGCGTTGCTCGTCGTCCGTGCGTGTGCCCGAGCGCATCGCGGCCAGTGCGGTCGCGCGATAGACCGCGCCGGAATCGAGGAAGTGATAGCCCAGGCGCTGCGCGACCGCGCTCGCCAGCGTGCCCTTGCCGGAGGCGGTCGGGCCGTCGACGGTGATGATCGGCACCGCGTTCGGCCGCGCGCCGACGACGCCGAACAGGGTCTCGAAATAATCGGGGAAGGTCTTTGCGACGCACTGCGGGTCGAGGATGCGCACCGGCAGCGCCGCGTCGTTGAGCGCCGCGAGCGAGAAGCACATCGCGATGCGGTGGTCGTCGTAGGTGCGGATCGTCGCGGCGCGCCAGGCCGCGGGCGCATTGACCTCGATGAAGTCGGCACCCTCGGTGACGACCGCACCGAGCTTGCGCAGTTCGGCCGCCATCGCCGCGATGCGGTCGGTCTCCTTGACGCGCCAGCTCGCAATGTTGGTGAGGCGCGTCGTGCCGGTCGCGAATAGCGCCATCACGGCCAGTGTCATCGCGGCGTCGGGGATGTGGTTGCAGTCCAGCGTGATCGCCTTCAGCGGCCACGAACCGCGCGAGACCTCGACCCAGTGCTCACCGAGCAGCACGTTGGCGCCCATGGCCTGCGCCGCGCCGACGAAGGCGAGGTCGCCCTGGATCGAGCCGCTGCCCATGCCCTCGACGCGCAGCGGCGCACCGTGCTCGGCTGCGATCGCGCCGAGCGCAACGAAGTATGAAGCCGACGAAGCATCGCCCTCGACCTGGATCGCGCCCGGCGACACGAGCCGGCTGCCGGCGGGAATCGTGAAGCGCGCCCAGCGCTCGTTGCGCACCACGACGCCGAAGCGCGCGAGCAGGTTCAGCGTGATCGCGATGTAGGGTTTGGAGATCAGCTCGCCGACGACCTCGATGACGATCTCATGGTCCGCCGACGCAGCGCACAGCGCCTGCAGCAGGCCGGTCAGGAACTGGCTCGACACGTCGCCGCGCACACGGATCGGTTCGGCGAGACTCAACGCATGCGGCGCGCCGTCGCCGAGCCGCAGCGGCGGGAAGCCTGCGACGCCAGTGTAGTCGATCACGCAGCCGAGCGGCCGCAGTGCGTCGACCAGGTCGCCGATCGGCCGCTCGTGCATGCGCGGCACGCCGCGGATCGCGAAGCGGCCACCTTGTGCGCTCGCGAGCAGCGCGAGCGCGGCAGTGACCGAACGCGTCGACGTGCCCGAGTTGCCGAGGAAGATGTCGGAATCGCGCGCGCGCAGCACGCCGCCGATGCCGTCGATGCGAACCGTGTCGCCATCGTGCTCGACGCCGCAGCCCAGCGCGCGCAGCGCATCGAGCATCACGCGCGTGTCGTCGGAGGCCAGCAGCGCGTCGATGCGCGTGCTGCCGGCGCACAGCCCGGCCAGCAGCAGCACCCGGTTTGAGATGCTCTTCGACCCCGGCAGGCGCACCGTGCCGGCGGCGCGCTGCAGCGGCGGAAGATCGAGAAAGCGAGTCGTGAACATGCGGCGGCGCGGCCCGAAAGCAGGGCGGGGATCAGCGGTTCGAGTGGGGCTTGACAGCGTTCATCTGCCAGCTGCCACGCGCGTCGGACGCGCTTCGGATCATGTCTTCGAGCGCCTCGACGTTGCCCGACTTCATCGCGTGTTCCATCGCGTCGAGCGCATGCCGAAAGCGCAGTGTCTGCTTCAGGATCTCTTCGCGGTTCGACATCAGGATGTCGCGCCAGACCGCCACGTCGCTGGCGGCGATGCGGGTGAAATCGCGAAAGCCCGGTCCGGCGAGCGAGAGGAAGTCGCGCCCCGCGGGTTGGCGCGCGACCGAGTTGAAGTACGCATAGGCCAGCATGTGCGGCAGGTGGCTGACGGCGGCGAACGCCGCGTCGTGGTTCTCCGGCGTCATGCGCAGCACCTGCGAGCCGATCGCGGCCCACACGTCGGTGGCGCGCTGCAGCAGCTCGGGCGAGGTCTGCGGCAGCGGCGTCAGGATCACCTGGCGGCCGTTGTACAGCGTTGCGTCGGCGTGGCCGATGCCGGCCGCTTCCTTGCCGGCGATCGGGTGCGCGGGCACGAACGACGCGATGTGCTCCTTCAGCACGCGGCGCGCGGCATCGACCACGTCGCGCTTGGTCGAACCGACATCCATGATCAGCACGCCGGGCTCGATCAGGGGGCGGATCGCCTTGAGGGTCGCTTCGGTGGCGGCCACCGGCACGGCGATCAGCACGATGTCGGAGCCCGACACCGCGAGCAGCGCCGACTCGGCGATGGTGTCGATCACGCCGAGCTTCTTCGCCTTCTCGGTCGTCGACGGCGACTTGCTGTAGCCGATCACGCGCTTGACCAGGCCCGCGCGCTTCAGCGCGAGCGCGAACGAGCCGCCCATCAGGCCGCATCCGATCACGCCGAGTTGATTGAACATGGAGGCGTCGAAAGCCGCGCTAGTGCGCGTCGATCGGATAGGTGCCGAGCAGCTTGAAGAACGCGCAGACACCGCGCAACTCGGCCAGTGCCGCCGCGACGTTCGGCTGGTCCGGGTGACCTTGCAGGTCGATGTAGAAGTAGTACTCCCACTGGCCCGATCGTGCCGGGCGCGACTCGAACCGCGTCATCGAGACGCCATGGTTCTTCAGCGGCACCAGCATGTCGTGCACCGCGCCGGGCCGGTTCGCTACCGAGACGACGAGGCTTGTGCAATCGTGCCCGGACGCCTTGGGCTGCGGATGCTGATGCGGGTGCGTGACGACCGCGAAGCGGGTGCGGTTGTGCGCGTCGTCCTGGATCGCGGGGGCGACGACGTGCAGGCCGAATTCGGTCGCCGCATGCGTGCTGGCGATGCCGGCCAGCGTGGCATCCAGGCTCGCCAGACGGGCGCCTTCGGCGTTGCTCGAGACCGGGCGGCGCTCGGCGTTCGGCAGGTGGTTGCTGAGCCAGCCGTGGCACTGCGCAAGTGCCTGCGGGTGCGCGCACACGGCCTGGATCCGCTCGAGCGAATTCTCGCGGCGCAACAGGTTGTGGCGCACGTACAGGCTGGTCTCGCCGATGATGAACAGCGGCGTCGTCAGGAACAGGTCGAGCGAGCGTGTCACCACGCCCTCGCTGGAGTTCTCGACCGGCACCACACCGAAATCGGCGGCGCCGGCGCTGGTGACGTGGAAGACCTCGTCGACCGTGGCGCACGGGATCTTCACGATCGTCGAGCCGAAGAAGCCGAGCGCGGCGAGTTCGCTGAAGGTGCCCGCGGGGCCGAGGTAGGCGACTCGCGTCGGCGTTTCGAGCGCGCGGCAGGCCGACATGATCTCGCGCCATATCGGCGCAACGCTGTCGATCTTCAGCGGCCCCGGGTTCTCGGCCTTCAGGCCGTCGATCACCTGGGCCTCGCGCTCGGGCCGGAACGCCATCGAGCCTTCGCGCTTCTTCAACTCGCCGACCTGCTGGGCCAGCGTCGCGCGCTGGTTCAGCAGTGCCAGCAGGTCGCGGTCGAGCCTGTCGATCTGCGTGCGAAACGCGAGCAACTCGGCTGCGCTCGACGTGGAGGGGGGTGAATCAGCCATGGCGTGGCCGAAATTCTCGCACGCAGCGCTGCTGCTCACGCGCGACGATCGTGGGGCGCGCCTTGGGGTCGCGGCCCACCGCCCCTCACTTGCTGGCGGCCTTCTTGGCCGGTGTGGCCGCCTTGGCCGGTGCCGAGCCGCCCGCTGCCGAGCCGCCCGGCGCCGCGGCCGGCACGCCCAGTGATGTGCGCACCTTGTTCTCTAGCGCTTGCAGTTTCGGCTCGACCGTCGGTCGCGCTTCGGCGACCAGCTTCTCGGTGAAGCCCTTCTGGATCTCGGGACTGAGTTGCGTGTACTTCCTGTAGACCGGCGATTCGAGCCAGGCCACGAGTTGCTTCAGTTCGTCCTCGCTGAACTTCTCGTCCATCGCCGCGCCGATCGTCGACGGCGCGAGCTTGAGCGCGCGCTCGCGCACGATCGGGTTCGTCTCTTCGACGTACTGCTTGACGTCGGCCTCGATGCTCTTGCCGACGGCCTCGCGCTTGTCGGCGGGCACCTGCTGCAATGCGCGCCCGGCGGCCTGGATCATGGCCGCGGCCGGCTGCTCGACCAGCGTGCGCGCCAGGCCCTCGATGCCGGGTTGCTGCAGGGTCAGCACCTTCTGCACCAGCTCCTTCTTCGCGGGTGAGGAGGGACTTGAGGCCGGTGTCGTCTGGGCATGGGCCATCGCGGCGCCGCTCAACAGCGCCGTCAGGATCAACTTGTTCATCATGGATTCTCCTCGGCGGGCGGCTCGGCGCTGCCGTTGGGTTCGGGGGTGGGGTTGGCGGCGGAGTCGCTCGCTGCGTCGCCGTTGGCGTCATTCTCGACGATGCGCTGCAACCCGATCAGCTGCGTGCCTTGGTCGAGCGCGATCAGGGTCACGCCCTGCGTGGCGCGGCCCATCTCGCGGATCTCGGCCACACGCGTGCGCACCAGCACCCCCTTGTCGGTGATCAGCATGATCTCGTCGTCGGCGCGCACCAAGGTGGCCGCGACGATCTTGCCGTTGCGCTCGGTCTGCTGGATCGCGATCATGCCCTTGGTGCCTCGGCCGTGGCGCGTGTACTCGACGATCGAGGTGCGTTTGCCGTAGCCGTTCTCGGAGGCGGTCAGCACGCTCTGGGTCTCGTCCTCGGCGACCAGCATCGCGATCACGCTCTGGGTCGGTTCCAGCGCCATGCCGCGCACGCCGCGCGCGTTGCGACCCATCGGGCGCACGTCGTCCTCGGCGAAGCGCACCGCCTTGCCGCCATCGCTGAACAGCATCACGTCGTGGTGGCCGTCGGTGAGTGCGGCGCCGATCAGGAAATCACCGGGGTCCAGATCGACCGCGATGATGCCGGCCTTGCGCGGGTTCGAGAACTCGTCGAGGGTGGTCTTCTTGACCGTGCCTTGCGCGGTCGCCATGAACACGTAGTGGTCGGCGGGGAAGGTGCGGAACGTGCCGGTCAGCGGCAGCACCACGTTGACCTTCTCGCCTTGCTGCAGCGGGAACATGTTGACGATCGGGCGGCCGCGCGAATTGCGCGAGCCCTGCGGCACTTCCCAGACCTTGAGCCAGTAGACCCGGCCCTTGTTGGTGAAGCACAGGATGTAGTCGTGCGTGTTGGCGATGAAGAGCTGGTCGATCCAGTCGTCTTCCTTGGTCTGCGTCGCCTGCTTGCCGCGGCCGCCACGCTTTTGCGCGTGGTATTCACTCAGCGCCTGGCTCTTGATGTAGCCGGTGTGCGAGAGCGTCACGACCATATCGGTGGGCGTGATCAGGTCTTCGGTGCCGAGGTCGAGCGCGTTGTGCTCGATCGTGCTGCGGCGCGCGCCGACCTTGGTCTGACCGAACTCGGTCTTGATGTCGGTCAGCTCGTCCGAGATGATCGTCGTCACACGCGAAGGTGTCGCCAGGATGTTCAGCAGGTCGGCGATCTGCGCCATCACCTCCTTGTACTCGCTGACGATCTTGTCCTGCTCCAGCCCGGTCAGGCGCTGCAGGCGCATCTGCAGGATTTCGCCGGCCTGGTCTTCGCTCAGGCGATAGAGGCCGTCGGTCTGCATGCCGAAGCTCGCCTCCAGGCCTTCGGGGCGGAAGGCATCGCGGCCGCCCGGCGTTTCCTGCTCGGCGCGGGCGAGCATTTCGCGCACCATCGACGAATCCCAGCTCTTGCTCATCAGCGCGGCCTTCGCCACCGGCGGCGTCGGTGAGGCCTTGATGG
>JANXZN010000129.1 GCA_025355545.1 Rhizobacter sp. | reverse complement strand
CGCGATCGCGCGCGAGGAAGACCTGAACGGCCGCATCCGCCGCAACGTGATGGACACGCGCCGTGCGGTCAGCTTCATGATGCGTTCGCGCATGCTCAACGCCGAGCAGTTCGAGGAGGCGCGCCAGATCCTGCGCGACATCGACTCGCTCGACAGCCACAGCACCTTCCTGTTCGACAAGATCAACTTCCTGATGAACGCGACTGTCGGCTTCATCAACATCAACCAGAACAAGATCATCAAGATCTTCTCGGTCGCCAGCGTCGCGCTGCTGCCGCCGACCCTGATCGCGAGCATCTACGGCATGAACTTCAGGGCCATGCCCGAACTCGACTGGCGCCTGGGCTACCCGTTCGCGCTGGTGCTGATGCTGGCCTCGGTGGCCGCGCCGTTCATCTTCTTCCGGCGCAAGGGCTGGCTGCGTTGACGCCGGCGCGTCAATCGCGCTGCAAGGTGAACTGCATGACGCTGGTGTTGCGCGTCGCGAAGGCGGCCTCGCAGTAGCCGAGGTAGAACTCCCAGATGCGCATGAAGCGGGTGTCGAAGCCGAGCCGGCGCACCGGGCCGTCGGCCGCGACGAAGCCGGCGCGCCAGCGCTTAAGCGTCTCGGCGTAGTCGAGACCGAAATCGAGCTCGCCGACGATGCGCAGCCCGGCCGCGGCCGCCGCGGCGCGGAACGCCGACGGGCTCGGCAGCAGGCCGCCGGGGAAGATGTACTGCTGGATGAAGTCGGTCGAGCGGACGTAGCGCTCGAACAGGTCGTCGCGGATCGTGATGCTCTGGATGCAGGCCTTGCCGCCGGGCTTGAGCTGGCGCTTCAGCGTGTCGAAGAAACCCGGCCAGTATTCGCGCCCCACCGCCTCGAACATCTCGATCGACGCGATCGCGTCGAAAGGCCCGTCGGCGATGTCGCGGTAGTCCTGGTAGCGCAGCTCGCCGGCCAGGCCCGCGGCGGCCAGGCGCTGCTGGCCCCACGCAAGCTGCTCGTGCGACAGCGTCACGCCGGTGACGGTCGCGCCGAACTCGCGCGCGGCGGTTTCCGCGAGCGCGCCCCAGCCGCAGCCGATCTCGAGCACGCGGTCGCCGGCTTGCACGCCGCATTCGCGCAGCGCGCGCCGCACCTTGGCCTGCTGCGCCTGCACCAGGTCGCCGCCGCGGTCGCCCTCGAACCAGGCGCTGCTGTAGTTCATCGTCGGGTCCAGCCACAGGCGGTAGAACGCATTGCCGAGGTCGTAGTGGGCGTGGATGTTCTTCTGGCTGCCGCGGCGCGAGTTGCGGTTGACGAGGTGCCGGGCGCGGTACAGCAGCGAGCCCCACCAGCTGCCGTAGACGACGGACTCGACCTCGTCGCGGTTCGCGATGAACAGCTGCAGCAGTGCGGTCAGATCGGGCGTGCTCCAGTCGCCGGCGATGAAACTCTCGGCGAAACCGATATCGCCCGATTTCAGCGCGGCCGCGCAAGGGTTCCAGTTGCGCAGGCGGATGCAGGCGCGCAGGCCGGGGTCGCTGGCGCTGCCGAACTTCAGCGCACCGCCGTCGGGCAACTGGATGTTCAGCGTGCCGTGGCGCAGGTTCTTCATCAGGCGGAACACGGCTCGCGCGGCGGCCGGGGCCGAATCGGTTGCCGGGGTCGAGGTCAGGGTGCTGCTTGAGGTCATCGATTCAACGCGTCGTGAAGTTCGTCGGCGGCGCCGGCTTGTGGAAGAACGGGACTCGCTTGCGCCACAGCTTCAGCGCCTGCCAGTGGATGCGCGCGATCACGCCCAAGGTCATCAGCGGCATGCCGAAGAACGCCGCACGTGCGCGCGCGGCGGTCAGTGGCCGCAGTTCGCCCGAGATGCTGGTGCGGATCAGCAGACCGTCTTCATCATGATGGTCGACACAGGCGATCGTTCGGAAGGCGGTCATCGATGCATTGGTACGGCGCGGCGCGTCGCCCGGATGCGCCGCGCTGCGCATGAAGCGGAAGCGGTAGCTGCCCGACACGTCGCAGAACGGCGAGACATGAAACACCTTGGCCGCACGCAGCTCGCGCCCGAACGCGAGTTCCGGGCCGTCGAGCAGGTAGCAGTGGCGCTCGCCGAA
>JANXZN010000120.1 GCA_025355545.1 Rhizobacter sp. | reverse complement strand
GTTGAGTTTGCGAACGGCGAGGAACTCGACGATGCGCTGCTTCACGCGCTCCAGGCCGAAGTGATCGGCCTCCAGCGTCTGGCGTGCGGCAGGGAGGTCGATCGGCGTCTCGACCGGCGTCGCCCAGGGCAATTCGACCATCCACTCGAGGTAGGTGCGCAGCATCGAGTATTCGCCCGACGCATCCGACATGTATTGCAGCCGCCGCAGTTCCTTGCGCGCATGGGCCTCGGTATCGGCCGGCATGCCCGCCTTGGCGATCGTTTCTTCCAGGCGCGCGATCTCCTCGTCGCTGCCGCCGTCTTCGCCGAGTTCCTTCTGGATAGTCTTCAACTGCTCGCGCAGCAGGAACTTGCGCTGGCGGTCGTCGAGCTGCTCCTTGGTGCGCTCGCCGATCTCCCTGGACAGGCGCAGCACCTCGATACGGCGAGAGAGGATCTTCAGCAACGAACTCACGCGTTCCTGCGTCGCGATCATCTCCAGCAGCGCCTGCTTCTCGTTCACTTCCGCGTCGATGACGCTGGCGGCGATGTCGGCGAGTTCAGCCGGCCCGCGCGTGGCCTGCAGCGCGTGCACCAACTCGGCCGGCACGCTGGGCAGGAGCGACAGCAGTTCGATGGTGCGTTCGCGCAACTGGAGCGCCAGCGCTTCGGCCTCGGCCGACGCATCGGCGGGCTCATCAATGCGTTCGATCCTTGCAGCAAGGAAAGGATAGCCCTCGGCCAGTTCCAAGACGCGAAAGCGCTGCGTGCCCTCGCACACTGCGTGGTGCAGGCTCTGCTGCGGGTTGAGGTGATGCACGACCTTGGCCAGCGTGCCGACGGGACACAGTCCGTCCAGCCCCGGGTCGTCGTCGCGTGGATCCTTTTGCAGCACGATCCCCACCGGCGAGCCGGCGGCGAGCGCGTGTTCCAGCGCGGCGATCGACTTCGCGCGACCCACGCTGATCGGCACCAGCACGTGCGGAAACAGCACGACATTGCGCATCGGAATCAGGGCCACCACGCCGGGCGGCAATTCGATCGTTGGAGGGGTGGGCTGGCTCATCGTGTTCTCCTGTTCGGCGCGTGTTCCTGCGCGTGTTCCGTGCTCGCGGTACGGAACGGCATTCAGTACATCTCGGGGTTGATGCCGGGCAGCCCGTCCGCCTGGGAGGCCTTCATCGGCGCGTTCGCCACCATGCAATCAATGGTCAACACGAGACTCGCGATCGACGCAGCGTTCTGCAGCGCGAGGCGCGTCACCTTCGCGGGGTCGATGACGCCCATCTCCAGCATGTCGCCGTACTGGCGCGTCGCGGCGTTGTAGCCGAAGCTGCGCTGCCCCGATTCGTCGACCTTGTGCAGCACGATGGACGGCTCGTCGGCCGCGTTGCTCACGATGCAGCGCAGCGGCTCCTCGAGCGCGCGCTGCACGATCTTGATGCCCGAGGCCTGGTCCAGGTTCGGCGAGACCAGGCTCTGCAGCACCCGGCGGGCGCGCAGCAGCGCCACGCCGCCGCCGGGGACGATGCCTTCCTCGACCGCGGCGCGTGTCGCATGCAAGGCGTCCTCGACGCGCAGCTTGCGCTCCTTCAGCTCGGTCTCGGTGGCGGCGCCGACCTTGATCAGCGCCACGCCGCCGGACAGCTTGGCGATGCGGCCCTCCAGTTGCTTGCGCTCGTACTCGCTGGTCTGCGCCTCGCGCTCTTTCTTGATCGCGTCGACGCGTTCGCGAATCGCCTGGGCGTCGCCCGCGCCGCCGATGATCGTCGTGCTGTCTTTGTCGACCTCGATGCGGCGCGCGCGGCCGAGGTTCTCGATCGTCGCCTTCGCCAGCGTCAGTCCGAGCTCGCCCGAGATCACGGTGCCACCGGTCAACACCGCCATGTCCTGCAGCATCGCCTTGCGCCGGTCGCCGAAGCCCGGCGCCTTGACCGCGCAGGTCTTCACGACGCCGCGCACGCTGTTGAGCACCAGTGTGGCGAGCGCATCGGCATCCACGTCCTCGGCGATCACGAGCAGCGGCGCGCCCGACTTGGCGGCGGCTTCCAGCAGCGGCACCAGGTCGCTGATGACGGACAGCTTCTGGTCGCACAGCACGATGGCCACGTTCTCCAGCACCGCCGCTTGCTTCTCGGCGGTGTTGATGAAGTAGGGCGACAGGTAGCCGCGGTCGAACTGCAGGCCTTCGACGACCTCGAGCTCGCTGACGAGACCCGAGCCGTCCTCGATCGAGATCGCGCCTTCGCGGCCGACCTTGTCCATCGCGTGGGCGATAAGCTCGCCGATCGAGCGGTCGTTGTTGGCCGAGATCGCCGCCACGTGGGCGATCTCCTGCGCGGAGTTGCAGGGCTGGGCGAGGGTCTTCAGCTCGCGCACCACCGACTCGACGGCGAAATCGATGCCGCGTTTCAGATCCATCGGGTTCATGCCGGCGGCGAGGTATTTCAGGCCCTCCTGGATCATCGAATGGGCGAGCACGGTGGCGGTCGTGGTGCCGTCGCCGGCCATCTCACCGGTGCGGGCCGCCACCTCGCGCAGCAGCTGCGCGCCCATGTTCTCGAAGCGGTCCTCGAGTTCGATCGCCTTGGCGACGACGACCCCCGAGTTGACGATCTGCGGCGGGCCGAACTCGCGGTCGAGGATCACGGTGCGCCCGCGCGGGCCCAGCGTGACCTTCACCGCATTGGCCAGCGCGTCGACGCCGCGGCGGATCTTGTCGCGTGCGTCTTCGCGGTAGAGAAGCTGCTTGGCCGTCATGGTGTCGAACTCCTGTCCTGATCCTGCAGAGCTTTCGGTCTCAACCGACACGCAACTCGTCGACAACGGCCAGTACCCCCGGGGCCGACCAGGCCACGCCTTGCGCCGCGTCGCGCTCCTGCCACGAATGCACCGTGCCGCTCAGCTTCACGGTCGTGCCGTCGACATCGACCTGGATGTGCTTGGCCTCGCGTATCGCCTGGCGCGTCAACGCTTCGTGGATCTTGCGCGACAGGTCGGCCGCCTTTGCGCTGGCGCGCAACGTGATCTCGTTGCTGATGCCCACCACGCCCATCAGCGGGCGAATCGCCTTCTCGACGCTACGCCGCTGGTAGTCCCATTCGACATCGCCCTGCAGCGTGACCCAGCCATGATCGATTGTCAACCGGATCGACTCCAGCGGCACCAGCGTGTTCCACTTCAGCGCCTCCGCGGCGCCGGCGGCGATGTCGGTATCGCTTCGCTTGTGGTCGGGCGCGAGCTTCACATCGAGCTCGAGCGCAATCGCCTGTACGCCGGCGACACGCCGCAGCGCTCGCGAGGCGGCGTGCTTCTCGGCGAAGGTGTCCAGGTGGCCGCTCAGCGTCACCACGCCGTCCTTCACCGCCACGCCGATAGCGGTGGATTTGACCGCCGGATCCCAGGCCAGTTCGGCCGTCACGTCTGTCTTCAAATCGGCATCTGTTTTCACGATGACATTCCTTTCACTCGGGTTGCATGGACCTGGCTCGCAGCGGTCTCTTCGGAAAGACATGCGGGCCATGCTCCAATCTAGGCGTCTGCGTGCGGCAGCCTTTGATATGGATCACGGCACGGTCATTGGGGAGCGCAGGATGACGGCGCGGCGGCGCAGCTCACGGCAGGAATGCGTCGAGCCGTCGCGGGTCGACGTCGAGCAGCGTCTTTCGCGCGAGCGCGCTCAGCGTGTCCACGGCCTGCCGCGTGGCGACGTCGATGCCCAGGCCCGCGTCGGGTGGCCAGTCGGCGTCGAGCCGCAGATAACGATCGCCCAGGCGGTCTTCCATCATCGCCTGCACGTGCTGCTGCTGCACGGCGATGAGCGTCAGCACCAGCCTGCCGTCGGACAACCAGCCGACCGCACCGGTGTCGTCTTGCACTCCTTCGGCGGGACGGTAGTGGGCCGTGGCGGTGCCGATCGACAGCATCGAAACCCGAGCCGGATCGACGCCCATGAAATGCTCGAGTTCGTGCAGCGCCACCTGGTCGGGCGCGACGGCGAACAAGCCACCATCCGTGTAGACGTGACGGCCGATGCGCACCGACGGAAAGTAGGCTGGGGCAGCGCACGCCGCCATCGCCACGTCGACCGCGCGCAAGTCGCCATCGCCTTGCGAGGCCGGTGCATGCGGCGTCTTGAACACCTTGGTCTGGCACAGGCCGACATCGACCGCGGGCACGACCACCCGATGCAGGGCGTCGGCCAGCCGCTTGTCGCCGATCTCCGCCTGCAAGGCCTCGCGCAGCGCTTTGCCGGAATATTTCGGCCCCAGCACCGAGCGGCTCAGGTCGAGCAGCCGGCTCAGCACACCGCTGGGCAGCGCGCGGTTGGAAAACACCGCCGACCCGTGCTCGGTGAACAGGCGCACCAGGCGCGTCATGGGTATTTCGTAGGCCAGCGCCAACGCGAGCAGCCCGCCGATCGAGGTGCCGGCGAGCAGGTCGAAACGGCGCGCCAGCGGTTCGCCCGCGCGCGCTTCCAGGGCCTCGAGAACGACCGCCGTATACAGACCGAGGAAGCCTCCGCCGGCGAGCGAGAGAACCCGCAGCGGGCGATCCGTCGCAAGCGGTGGTAGCGGCATGGGGCGAGCCGCTCAAGGGGCCGGGGATGCGAAGGGTGCGCGCAGCGCTGTCATCGAACTCTCCGAAGCGGGTGGCGTGGACCATCGCATTACGGCACCGGCGCCGAACGGCGTGCTTGCGCTGGCGCAAAGGGTGCCGTGATCGCACACGAGGCCCCGGGTTTGCGGCGAGGCAGGGATGCGCTTCCTGCATCGTTCTTCTTCTCGTTGAACTGATGCAACGCAAAGCGGCCGTGCGTTCGCGATGCTTGAATCGATTCAGTGGCTAGCCGCCGCATCCAACCTCTCATTGCCGGAGCCACCATGAGCATTGCCGCCATTTGCCAACCCGAGGTCATCACGATCGACGCAGGCGCCTCGCTGCGCGACGCCGCCAGCTTGATGCGCGAGCACCACATCGGCGCTCTCGTGGTGACGGTCGACGCGGCCGGTCATGAACAGGTGGTGGGTGTGATCACTGACCGGGACCTGGCGATCGAAATTCTTGCCCGCGACCTGAACCCGACCGACGTCAAGGTCGGCCAGCTGGCCAGCCGCCACCTCGCCTCGGTGCCCGGCACTGCCGGCATCGCGGAGGCGGTTGCGGTGATGCAAGAGGCCGGTGTGCGCCCCCTGCTCGTCACCGGCAATGAGGGGCAGCTCACCGGGTTCGTCTCGGCCGACGATCTGCTGGAGGCGCTGGCGGGGCAACTCGGCGTCCTGGCGAACGCTTTGCGCACAGGTATCGCGCGCGAGGGTGTCGAGCGTGCGTCGATCCCGCCCGCGCGGCCACGCCCCGTGTTCCTGCCCCACGGCACGCCCGGCATGCAGCAGCCGATCAGCCCGCGATGAACACGCTGACCAAACTGGTGTTGGGCGCGATGGGTGCCCTGCGTCCGCTGCCGGCGCATGGCGACGCCACCAAGACGATCCAATTGCCGCCGCCAGAACTCAGTGGTGGCGCGAGCTTGCTGGAAGCTCTGGCGAAGCGGCGTTCCTCGCGCGAGTACCGCAACGATCCATTGCCGTTGGCGCTGCTGTCGAATCTGCTGTGGGCCGCCAACGGGGTCAACCGCAGCGACGGCGGCCGCACGGCTCCGTCTGCACTCAACGCGCAGGAAATCGACATCGTCGTCGCCTTGCCGCAAGGAGCCTACCGCTTCGACGCGGCGTCGCATGCGCTGGAGCTCGTCTGCGCCAAGGATCTGCGGCGCGTGACCGGCTACCAGGATTTCGTCGACGAAGCGCCGCTGGACCTCGTCTATCTGGCTGACCATGCGCGGATGAAGAGGGTGCCGGTGGCGCAACGCCTGAGCTTTGCGAGCGTCGCGGCCGGCGCCATCGCGCAGAACGTCTATCTGTTCGCCGCCAGCGCCGGCCTGGTCACCGTGATCCGCGCCTGGATCGACCGCGAGGCGATCGCCCATGCGCTGGGCATTCCTCACGACCAGGAGGTTCTGCTATCGCAGACTGTCGGCTTCGGCAAGGGCTGAGCCAAGACGGTTTCGCGAGCTCCCTCGCGCAGCCTTCAGCGGGTGTTTCGCAACGATTCGACCCTGGCTTGACGCTGCGCAACATGCAGCGCGACCCGCAGCCTATATTGACCTGGTAAATCGATTGGAGGTGGATGATGAGCAAGGTTCTGGCGGTCGTCTATTCGTACACGGGAACGTCGCGGCGCTTGGCGCAGTTGCTGGTTGCCCAGCAGCAATGGACCTTGGCCGAAGTGCGCGAGGCGCGTCCGCGAAGCGGCGTTGCAGGCACTTCGCGCTGCCTGCTGGATTCGTTCTTTCGTCGCAGTCCGGAAATCCGCTACGACGGACCGAACCTCAATGAGTTCGACGCGGTCGTGCTGATCTCGCCGATCTGGGCCTATCGTCTGGCCGGGCCGATGCGCAGCTTCGTCGCAGCGCAGCGCGCTTCGCTGCGCGACGTGGCGGTGATCTCGGTGATGGGTGAAAGCGGGGCGCCGAATGCCGTCGCGGAGGTGACCCGGCTGATCGGGCACCCGCCGCTGATGAACGCCGCCTTCAAATCCCGCGAGGTGGAAGACGGTGGCTGCGCGGGGCGGCTGCAGGCGTTCGGTAAAGCCGTGCAGGAGGCCAGGGACAGTTCGCTGGTCGTTCGCCCGTCCACGTGGTCGCCGCAAGCCGCGTGAGTCGATTCGGCTCGGCGCGGCGGAGTCGCTGTGCCGCATCTCGCGTCGCCAGGCCGTCTCAACGAAAGGGCATGACATGAAGCGGTTTGTTCTTGTGGTGGTCGCGTCGATCCTCGCGGTATCCGCCACGGTATCGTGCGACAAGATCAAGCCGCCTGCGCCACCGCTGCCGCTGCCCAAGACCGAACCCGCACCGCCGGTTCCGAAGGTGGCCGCGCCGAAGGAGCAGGCACCGGGGGCGTCTGCCGTCCGCTGAAGACTAGCTGTGCTGTTTCTACCAGAGGGCTCGTGCCGAGGTGCCACGGGCGCCAGCCGCAAACGCAGCAAAGACCAACATTTGCGCTCCGCAGAAGCTTGATCGCGTCAGTCGCGGAGGAACGTTCGCACGAGGCGATCTCTGCGCGCACCGCCGGGTCGTCGATCTTTTCCGGGTGCACCAGCGCCATCGGGAGAGCCTTGATGTGCTCCGCGACAATGAACTCCATGCGCGCCAGGCCCACGCCGTCGGTGGCAACGATGAGTGAATGCCGCGTGACGGGTAAGTATCAGGCGCACTGCGAGCCAAACTCACTTTGATGCAGCTCAGCAAGCGGATGGGCTGCGCGACCGCACGCAACATTGACAAACCGCAAGTCCGGGGCAGGCGCTTGCGCGATCCTCTCGCTCATGAAAGCCTTTGGGGATCGAGCCGAGGCAGGACGTCTGCTGGGGCAGCGCTTGGCCACGCTGAGACTGGTCGATCCCGTGGTTCTGGCGCTGCCGCGCGGTGGCGTGCCCGTGGCGGTCGAGGTGGCCCGCGCGCTGCGTGCACCGTTGGATTTACTGATGGTGCGCAAGATCGGCGCGCCCGGTCAGCGCGAAGTGGCCGTGGCCGCGGTGGCCGATGGCGACCATCCCGAGATCGTTGTCGATGAGGAGAGCCTGCGCCTGAGTGGCGCCGACCGAGCCTATGTCGATGCCGAGGCTGCGCATGAACTGAAGGAAATCGGACGCCGCCGCGCGCTGTATCTGCGCGGTCGTGCGCCACTGTTGTTGGCCGGCAAATCGGTGGTGCTGGTGGACGACGGCATCGCCACCGGCACGACGGTGCGTGCACACTCAAGGCGCTGCAGCGCTCCAACGCGGCGCGTCTCGTACTGGCAGTGCCGGTGGCGCCGGCCGACACCGTGACGCAGCTGCGCGCGGAGGTCGACGACATGATGTGCCTGTTGCAGCCGGAGTTCTTCGACGCTGTCGGCGCGCATTACCGCGATTTCCATCAGATCGAGGACGACGAAGTCATCACGCTGCTCGATACGGCAAGGCACGAATTCGCAAAGCGGGCGTCGCCGCGACGGCAGGAAGAGTGACAACGCAGCGATTCGATGTCTGCAACGGCGACGCCGATGGCCTGTGCGCCGCGTTGCAGTGGCGGCTCCACGAGCCGGCGCCTGCCACGCTGCAGACCGGGTTGAAGCGCGAGATCGTGCTGCTCGAGCGTGTGCACGCGAACGCGGGCGACGAAGTCAACGTCTTTGACCTGTCGATGCAGCGCAACCGGGCCGCCCTGCTGGGCCTGCTAGGCGCCGGCGTGCGCGTGCGCTACTTCGATCACCATGCGGTGCGCGACATCCCCTCCCATCCCTTGCTCGAAGTGCAGGTCGACTGCGCCAGCGACGTCTGTACCGGCCTGCTGGTTGACCGCCGCATCGGCGGCGCCTTTCGCGCCTGGGCGCTGGTTGGCGCCTACGGCGACAACCTCGCAGGCGTCGCCGATCGGTTGGCGATCGATTCCGGCATCGGCAGCGACGACAGACTTCGGCTGCGCCGCCTCGGCGAGGCGATCAACTACAACGCCTACGGCGACGACGAGCGCGATGTGTGCATCGCTCCGGCGCGCCTGTATGCGGTCATGGCGTGCTACCGCGATCCGCGCGACATGCTCGCGCATGAAGGCATTGCCGACGCGCTCGACACACGGCGCCGCGCCGACCTGCGGCAGGCCTTGGCCTGGCCGCCGCATTGGCAAGACGCACGCGGCAGCGTGCTGATTCTTCCCGACGCGGCGTGGAGCCGGCGCGTGCTCGGCTGCCTCGCTAACGAGTTGGCCAACGCTCAGTCGCAACACGCCCATGCGGTGCTCAAGCTCCAGGGTACGGGCGGGTACGTGGTCAGCGTGCGCGCGCCGCTCGCGTCGCCGTCGGGCGCCGATGAGCTGTGCAGCCGGTTCGGCGGGGGCGGCCGCGCGCGGGCCGGCGGCATCGACGGCCTGCCGGCGGACGATCTCGAGCGCTTTCTCGCGGGCTTTGCCAGCACGCGCTGGGGCGAGCAGGCTCCCATGCGCTCATGACGATGGGTTGTCCGGCAAGTGGGCGATGAACCAGCTCCAGGCCAGTTGCGTCACGCGCTCAAGGGCGCCGCGCTCTTCAAACAGGTGCGTGGCAGGCGGAACGATGGCGAGTTCGCTTTGGTCCGTCAGTTGGCTGAGCGCGCGCCGGTTGAGCACCAGGACTTCCGTGTCCGCGCCGCCGACGATCAGGAGCGTGGGCGCGCCGACACGAGGCAGGGCGTTGCCGGCGAGGTCCGGCCGGCCGCCACGCGAGACGACCGCGAATACGCGCTCAGGACGGGCGGCTGCGGCCACCAGCGCGGCTGCCGCGCCGGTGCTGGCGCCGAACAACCCGAGCGGCAGGGCCGCGAGTGAAGGCCTTCGATCCAGCCATTCGATCGCCTCGGTCACACGCCGTCCGAGCAACTCGATGTCGAAGACGTTGTCGCGGTCGAGGGCTTCCTCGGGCCGCAGCAGGTCGAACAGCAGCGTGCCCAGTCGCTGCTCGTTCAAGGCCTGCGCGACCTGAAGATTTCGCGGGCTGCGCCGGCCGCTGCCGCTGCCATGCGCGAACACGATGATTGCCCGTGCTCGCGGCGGCAGTATCAGATCGCCTTCCAGGGCCTGTGGACCGATCAGAACCTGCTTCGGGGGATTCGGCAACTCTTCCATCGTCGCTCCTTGCAGGCCGGCTCACACGGAGTGCCGCGCACCGCATTCGGTTATGCGCGCGCAGCGTCCGCCGGGGTTTGCGAATTCGCAAGGCATCGACTGTCGGTTCTTCAACTGATCCATCTCAAGTCGAGCCGCCGCGCTGCGGCTAGATTCGAGTCCTCGCAGGCGCCGGCCTGCCTGGGGAACGAACCTGAATGTCATCCGGCATGACGTTCAATTCACTGAACACGAAATAGCTGCTGCATGGCCACAATCCGCTGTCTCATCACTGGTGGCTCGGGGTTCCTGGGGATCAACCTTGTGCGGCTGCTGCTGGCGAAGAGTCGGCCTGCTCGATCGCTGGACATCGCTGAGTTCGACTACCCTGAGAGAAACCGCGTCGACGCGATCCTCGGCGATATTCGCGACGCCGACACGGTCGAGCGGGCAATGATCGATGCGGACATCGTGGTCCATTGCGCAGCCGCGTTGCCGCTGGCCAGCGACGCCGAGATCCACTCGACCGATTTCGACGGCACGCGGATTCTGCTGGACGCCGCCTGGCGCCATGGTGTGTCGCGTTTCGTCTTCATCTCGTCGACGGCGGTATACGGCATTCCGGACCACCACCCCATCCACGAGGACGACGCGCTGCATGGCGTCGGAGCCTACGGACACGCCAAGATCGAGGCCGAGCGGCTGTGCGCCGACTATCGCGCGCGCGGCCTGTGCGTGAGCATCCTGCGCCCGAAGAGCTTCGTCGGACCGGAACGTCTGGGCGCCTTCGAGCTGCTCTACGACTGGGCGTTCGATGGGCATGCCTTCCCGGTGCTGGGCCGCGGCGACAACATCTACCAACTGCTCGACGTCGAGGATCTCTGCCAGGTGATCTACCTCTGCATGACGCTGGATGCAAAGGTGGTGAACGGCACCTTCAACGTCGGCGCGAAAGAATTCAGCACGATGCGCGACAACTTCCAGTCCGTGCTCGACCGCGCCGGGCACGGCAAGCGTGTTGTCGCCCTGCCCGCGAAGCCGGCCGTGGTGTTGCTGCGTCTGCTCGCCGCGCTGGGGCTCTCGCCGCTGTACCGCTGGATCTACGAGACGGCCGACCACGAGAGCGTGGTGGCCATCGACCGGCTGCAATCCAGGCTCGGCTTCACGCCGCAGTATTCGAACCGCGAGGCACTGCTTCGCAACTACGACTGGTACGTGGCGCATCGCGGCGAATTCCAGGGCCGCCATGGCGTATCGCACCGACTGCCGTGGAAGCGAGGCGTTCTTCGAATCGCCAAGTGGTTGTTCTGAGCGAGGACGCTCGCCGTGGATCGCTCACCCATTCTTCACACGTCCGCCGTCGGCGCCGGGCAGGCGGCCCAGGTGCCGCTGGTCGTGGATCTCGATGGCAGCTTGCTGCGCACCGACACGCTGGTGGAGTCGCTGTTCGCCGTGGCCCGGACGCATCCGCTGACCCTGCTGAAAGCGCCGGCGTGGCTCGCACAGGGTCGCGCGCAGCTGAAGCAGGGCCTGGCCGAGCGGGCTGCCATCGACGTGCACACACTGCCTTTTGACCCTGAGTTGGTGGAGCATCTGCGCGCCCAGAAGCGCCGTGGGCGGCACCTGATCCTGGCCACCGGTGCCGACCAGAAGATCGCCCGCGCGGTGGCGGACGAGTTGGGCCTCTTCGACGCGGTGCTGGCCAGCGACGGCGACGTGAATCTTACGGCGAGCCGCAAGCGCGAACGCCTCGTCGCGGAATTCGGCGAACGGGGTTTCGACTACGTCGGCAACAGCGCGCGCGACCTGCCCGTCTGGGCGGCCGCACGCCGCGGCCTGCTTGTGACCCGTTCGCCGCGGCTGACGCAGGCCGCGCAGCGTGTCACCGAAGTCGAGCGCGTGTTTGCACCTCCGCAGCCGGGCGCGGCGGCGTACTTCGGCGCAATGCGGATGCACCATTGGCTGAAGAACCTGCTGGTGCTCGTGCCGCTGCTGGCCGCCCATCGCCTCTACGACGTCGCGCTGCTGTTTCAGGGGCTGGTCGGCGTGCTGTCTTTCTGCCTGGCCGCTTCGGGCGTCTACCTGCTGAACGATCTGTTCGATCTCACTGCCGACCGCCGTCACCCGCACAAGAAGGAACGGGCACTGGCTGCGGGCGAGATCCCGCTCGCGCATGCGCTCGTACTGCTGCCTTGCTTGTGGCTGGCCGCGGCCGCCCTGGGTCTTTGGCTGAAGCCGCCGTTCCTCGCAGCGCTCGGAGTCTATGCAGGCTTGATGCTGGCCTATTCCATGCGCCTGAAAGACATCGCCTTTGTCGATGTTCTGGTTCTTTCGATGGGCTACACATTGCGCATCTTCGCCGGCTCGCTGGCGGTGGGAGTTGGCGTCTCGGCGTGGGTGCTGGGGTGCGGCGCCGCGCTGTTCTGCGGACTGGCGCTGTTGAAGCGCTACGCCGAAATCATCACGCTCACCTCCGGCCTGGGCCCGGAGGTGAGCGTGCGAGCCTACCGGCGCAGCGACGCCGCGCTGATCGCCGGGGTGGGCATGGGGGCAGGGTGCATCGCGGTGGCCATGCTGGCGCTGCAGCCGATCGTCGAGCCCTCGGACCATGCGCGTTGGCCGGTGTGGCTGGTGAGCGCGCTGCTTCTGTTCTGGACCGGTCACATGTGGCTGATGGCGCACCGCGGCAACATCCATGGCGACCCTGTGGTCTACGCGCTGCGGGATCGCATCAGCCGCATCTTCGGCGTGTCGACCGTGGCCATCCTGCTGTACGCGACATGAATGCACAAGCGTCGCCATCGATCTTGCTGTTCGCTGCGCTCGTTGCGGCGGCGCTGGCTGTGGCCATGCCCGCGGCCGCGCAAGATCAAGCCGCGGCGCCGGCACCTGCCAGGACCCTCCTCGATCTGCAGGCAGCGCGCCGCAGCGAAACCGTCACCCTTGGCGGCGCGGCTGGTCAGCGCGGCAGCTTCACCCTGACTGACCTGAACCCGGCAGTGAACGCCTGGTTCCTTCTGACGCTGCAGGCGCCCGGATCGCGGGCCGCGGTCGCCTACCACCTCGAGAACGCCGCTCCGTCTAGTCAGCGCATCGGCCTCGATCCGGCACAGCCGGGACAGTTGACCATCATGGCTGGCGACGGCACGGCCCATTGCACGCTCTGGCCCGGTGGCACGCTCGAGCAGGCTCGGCGCTCGAAGCTGCCCTATGCGCCGCTGTGCGGGAGCAGGCTGTACCTGCGCAACGCCGTGTACGGAAACCGCAGCACGTTGGAGGCCACGACCGAATTCCTGCGCGACCATGTCTGGCGCGGCGAGCAGATCGTCGGCTTCGTTCGGCGCGAGTTCTACCGCGACGCCTTCGCCGAGCGCGGCACGCCGGCATCCGGGGCCGGCCGATCCGTGCCACGCGGAGCTCCGCCTGCCGCACGCATGACGGACGCCGATGCGCCACGCGCCATGGTGACGCAGGGCCTGGGCATCGACCTCGGCACGCAAGCCGGCCTCTTGCCGGGTCAGTGGTACGGCGCGGCCGGACTCGACGGCGTCTACGTCAGCGTGGCGCAGCCCGGGGCGCTGAGCGCCGGCGCGGCGCAGCGACGCCCGCTCGATGGCGTCGAGGCCGACGCACTGGCTTACCTGGTGGCGTTCGACCTCGCGGCGTTCGATCTCGGCTTCGCACTGGGCACCGAGCAGCCGCGCCTGGGCTGGTCGGCGCACATGCGCGACGAGCTTCGCGACCCGCGGCTGCCCGGGCCCGACGGCATCGACAGCGCCGCGCCGCTGGCCCGCACCGGCATGGTCAGCCCCGCACTCCAGGCGCGCACCGTCGCCACCTTCACCGGCGGCTTCAAGCGTGAGCACGGCGCATTTCTTCACGGCGACCTGGCGGCGGTGAACCGGGGCAGCCACTACGGCTTCATCGAACAAGGCGTCGTCTTCAGTACCCTCGTGCCGGGTCTCGCCACCTTGTTTGTCTTGAATGACGGCTCGATCGAGATGAAAACATGGAGCCGCGATGACGACCGGCTGCTCGGCCGGATCCGGCATGCCAGGCAGAACGGCGTACCGCTGATCGAGCGCGACCCCGGCGGTGGCCCGTCGAGGTTCGGTGCGCTGGTGGATCAATGGGGGGCCGGCAACTGGTCGGGCTCCGCCGACGAACAGCTGCGCACATTGCGCGCCGGCGTCTGCCTGGTCGAGAACGCCGACCGAAGCTTCCTCATTTACGGCTATTTCTCGGCCGCGACGCCGCGCGCGATGGCCCATGTCTTTCAGGCCTACGGCTGCCGCTACGCCATGCACCTGGACATGAATGCGCTCGAGCACACCTATCTCGCGCTGTACCCGCGCAGCGGCTCGCGCATCGGCGTCGAGCACCTGGTGCAAGGCATGGCGGTGCTCGACAAGAGTGTCGGCGCCACGTTGGTGCCGCGCTTCCTTGGGTTCGCGGACGACCGCGACTTCTTCTATCTCGTGCGTCGAGAGGACAAGCGATGAACCGATTCCTGCGCTACCTGCTGCCGGCCGTGCTGGCGTGCGGCACCGGAACTTACGCCGCGCCGGCCGTGACGTTCGCGCAGCAGAACGAACGCCTGCTGCGCGAACTGCAGCAGGAGCACGGCCTCGACAACGACCAGATGCAACGCATCCGCGCGATCTTCGAGCGTTCCGGCGTGATCGGGCAAGGCAATCCGGCAATCTCCCGGCATCCGCAGACGCCCGAGCAATGCCGCGCTGCGCGGCGACAATTGCCAGCCCGAGACGATGCCGTTGCGTTCGAACGCATCTGCGGCGCGCGCCACATGGCCCCGCTGTACGACGCGAAGACCCAGAGCCGCGACGATGCGAAGGCATGCATCGACCAGTACGAGTTCCCCGACATTCCGTGTGAGTACCCGGTGGTCTGGATTCGCGCGCGTGAAGCCGCCCAGGTCTGCGAGGCGATGGGCAAGCGTCTGTGCGACGCGCACGAATGGGAAGGCGCCTGCGAAGGCCGCGTGCTGCCACCCGACTACCGTTTCGATTTGGCCAAGGGTGTGCCTGCGGACGAAGCCATCCGCCGCATGCGCAGCGCGCACAACCAGGCCCACGCTGCGGACAAGCGCTGGAGCTATGGCCCGCAGTACGCAACCGGCGTATGCGCCACCGGCAGCCAGAAGTCCCCCGGCTGCGAAGGCGGCGGCTGGAACGCCTGCGGCTCGAACACCTACCCGACCGGCGCGTTTCCCGCATGCCGCAGCGCGCTCGGCGTCTACGACCTCAATGGCAACGCGGCCGAGCACATGAACTTGCCGCTGGACGAATCGCAGATGGCCAGCCACGGCAGCCGGACGCTGGGCCACACCGAGATGAAGGGCAGCTGGTTCATCTTCGACACCTACCGTGCGCACGAGGACTGGTGCCGATGGCGCGCGCCGTACTGGCACGGCAGCCGCGTGATGGACACGCACAGCCACGCAAACTATCACCTCGGGTTTCGCTGTTGCTCGACGTTACCGGGCCGCTGATCGGCTCGCCCGCAACGTTGAGCGCGGCAGCTTAGCGCTCACGCTCTTGCGCCGGCCGCGCCCGGTGGAAGCTTGATCACCGCGAAGCGTGCCACCCCACCGACGCATTTGACGCCGCGGCGCGCAGTTCGGCCGCCTGTGACAGAGGCCCTTCGTCGCTGAGCAAAGGCGCCAGGAGAGCGTTGGCCAGCACGTCGAAGATCGACCGCCGCTCGTCGTTGACGAACACTACTGTGCTGACCAAACGCACGCCATGACTGTAGTCGGCGTAGCTCGCGCCGTGCACTGTCGACAGCGGCTGGATCGGCGCATCGACGCCGCGGTGCCAGCCGTAGATCGCTACCCGGCCGGGCTGGCGCCATAGTCGCGCACTCAGCACCAGATCCTTTTTGTGGCCTGCGGTCAGCGCGCCCGGCGCCGCGCCGGCCGCGCTGCGCTGTTGCTGCACCATCGCGTTGTGCAGGACGTAGTAGTCCGTTGAACGCATCCGATCGCC